>NZ_JBEPEQ010000121.1:0-15888 GCF_040300925.1 Micromonospora sp. NPDC000207 | reverse complement strand
TGGGCGGCCGGGGAGACGTTGTCCCACTCCCAGGTGGTGGAGTGCAACTTCGGGTCCCGCATCCAGTCCCACTGGCCGTGCATGACGTTGTGGCCACGTCGCTGCGCAGCAGGGCCTCCAGCTCGGCGGCCATCCCGGCGACTGTGGGGGCGGCGAAGAACGCCGACAGCGGCAGGTCCCTGTCGAAGGCCCGGCGGGCCCGCGCGACGAGCCTGCTGGCCAGCAGCGAGTGGCCGCCGAGGTCGAAGAAGTCGTCGTGGGCCCCGATCCGGTCCAACCCGAGCAGGTCGGTCCAGATCCCGGCCACCTGCTCCTCGATCGGGTTGCGGGGGGCGACGAAGGCGGTGCCGACGTCCGGACGAGCCCCGTCCGGGTCGGGCAGCGCACCCCTGTCGATCTTGCCGTTCGGGTTCAGGGGCAATGCGTCGAGCACCACGATGGTGTTCGGCACCATGTAGCCGGGCAGGAAACCCCGCAGGTGAGCCAGGAGTTCCCCGACCGAGGGGGGCGGAGCGGCGACGGCCCGCTCCACGTACGCCACGATGGTGTGGTCGTCGACGTCGTCCGGGCGGGCCACCGCCACCGCCTCGGCCACCGCCGGATGGCGGCGCAGCTGCTGTTCGATCTCGCCCAGCTCGACCCGGAACCCGCGCACCTTCACCTGGTGGTCGATCCGGCCGAGGAACTCCACGACGTGGTCGGCCCGACGACGGACCAGGTCACCGGTGCGGTAGAGGCGACGCCCCGGAGCGTACGGGTGGGGCACGAACCGTTCGGCGGTCAGCTCGGGTCGACCCAGGTAGCCCCGGGCCAGGCAGTCGCCGCCGAGGTACAGCTCACCGGGCACCCCGACGGGGCACAGGTTGCCGTGCGGGTCGACGACGTACAGCTCGGTGTTCGGAATCGGACCGCCGATCGGCACCCGCCCGTCCAGGTCGTCACCGGGGTGCATGGTGTGGGTGGCCGCGAAGATCGCCGCCTCGGTCGGGCCGTACCCGTTGACCAGGACCGCGTCGGGGGCGAGGTGGCGCAGCGCCTTCTCCGAGTGGCTGGTGGAGAGCTGGTCGCCGCCGGCGATCAGGGTACGCAGACCGCCGAGGGCGTCACCGGCGACGTCGACGACGGCGTGGAACAGGGCGGCGGTCAACCAGCAGACAGTCACCTGGGCCGCCGGGATGAACACCCCGACCCGCTCCGGCAACGCCTTGCCGGGCAGGATCGCCAGCTCCGCCCCGTTGGTGAGGGCACCGAAGATCTCCATGACCGAGACGTCGAAGGTCAACGACAGGGCGTGCATCATCACGTCGTCCGGGCCGATCGACGCGTACGTCGGGCGGTGCACCCGGGAGACCGCGCACCGGTGGTCGACGGCTACCCCCTTGGGGCGGCCGGTGGACCCGGAGGTGTAGATGACGTACGCCAGGTCGTCCGGGGTCACCGGGGTCGCGGCGGGCACCGGCCCGGCGGGGGCGTCGACGGCGCCGGTCTCCCCGTCGATCGGCAGGACGGTCGTCGACTCCGGCAGCAGGTGCCGGGTGGTGGGGGCGGCCACGACGGTGCGGGCCCCGGAGTCGGCGAGCATGTACGCGAGCCGCTCGGGCGGGTTCTCCGGGTCCAGCGGCAGGTAGGCGGCACCGGACCTGAGGATGCCCAGGACCCCGACCACGGAGGCCGGGGACCGTTCGACGCAGACCCCGACCAGGGTTGCGGTGCCGACGCCGTGGGCGCGCAGGAGCCGGGCCAGCTCCTCGGCGCGCTCGTCGAGTTCCCGGTAGGTCAGCTGCCGTCCGGCGCAGGAGACCGCGACGGCGTCGGGGCGGAGACGGGCCTGTTCGGCGACGAGGTCGTGTAGGCAGTGTCCGCTGTCGACGGCCACGGGGTCGGTGACGGCGGCGGCGAGGAGGGCCTCCCGCTCGGCCCCGGCGGGTAGGACGAGGGTGTCGACCGACGCGTCCGGATCAGCCACCACCTGCCCCAACACACTCACCCAATGACCCACCAACCCCTCCACCCCACCCCGCGACCACACCTCCGACGAAAACTCCACAAACCCCGCCAACACCCCCGACTCCAACGGCCACACATGCACCGACAAATCAAAAGCCGCCGACCGAGACTGCGACGGCAACGACTCCACCACCACATCCCCGAAAGCCGACACCTCCCCCGGCAAATTCTGCACCACCAACGCCACCTGAACAAAAGGAACAACACCCGACCCCCGACGCGGATGCAACTCCTCCACCACCCGATCAAACGGCACATCCTGATGCGCAAAAACATCCAACGCACCCGACCTCACCCGACCCAACAAACCCCTAAACGACGGCCCCCCCGACAAATCCCCCCGAAAAACCACCGTATTCACAAAAAACCCGATCAACTCCTCCAACTCAGCCAACGGCCGATTCGCCACAAACGAACCCACCACCACATCATCCGAACCCACATACCTCCCCAACACCACCTCCAACCCCGCCAACAACCCCATAAACAACGTCGCACCCTCACCCCGACACAACCCCACCAACCCCTCCGACACCCCCACCGGAACCTCAAACCGCACCCGACCACCACCCGAACCCGAACCCCGACCACCACCACCCCCCAACAAATCCATCACCACCGGAGCACCACCCAAATACCCCCGCCAAAAACCCAACCCCCGCTCCAACACCCCACCCGACAACCACTCCCGCTCCCACACCACAAAATCCGAAAACTGCACACCCAACCCCACCAACGGCGAACCCACCCCCGACACAAACGCCTCATACAACACACCCAACTCCCGCAACAACACCGAACCCGACCACCCATCAAAAACCACATGATGAGCCGACACCACCAACACATGCTCACCCACACCCACCCGCACCAACACCCACCGCGTCAACGGCCCCACCGACAGGTCGAACGGCTCCAGGGTGGCCTGGAGGACCCGGGCGGTGACAGCGTCGGCGCGCCTGTCCACCGGGACCTCGGCCAGGTCCACCAGCGACAGTTCGACGGCGGACGGCGGGGAGATCACCAGGTGGGGTTCGCCGTCGACGGCGACGAACCGGGACCGCAACACCTCGTGCCGCGCCACCACCTCGTCGATCGCCCGACCCAACGCCGACACGTCCAACCCACCCACCAACCGCAACGGCCACACCACGTTGTACTCCACCGAACCCGGCCGCAACCGATCCACGAACCACAACCGACGCTGCCCCGACGAGACGGGGACCAGGCGTTCGTCGCCCTCGGCGAGGAGGGTCGCCAGGACCTGGACCTGGTCGGCGGCGCCGGTGGTTGCGGGCTGACGGTCGGCGGTCATCACTGCTCCTGCGGGGCGGCGTCGGGTGCGGTGCCCGGCTGGGCCGGGCGGCGGAGGACCGGGGACGATCCGGTCGGGGCGGCGGACCCGGTCGGCGGTGCGGCCACGCTGCCGAGGATCCCGGCCAGCAGCTCCTCGCTGCTGGCCCGGCGCAGTCGCGGTACGGCGGCGGCCGGGCGGACCGGCGTCGGGCCGGTGGACGGCGGCGCGACGGCCGCCGCGAAGGCGGCCAGCGTCGGGTGCTCGAAGACCTGACGGAGCCGGACCTGCGGGCCGAAGTGCCGACGCAGCCGGGACACCACCTGCGTGGCCAGCAGGGAGTGTCCACCGAGGGCAAAGAAGTCGTCGTCCCGGCTCACCTCGGCCACGCCGAGGACCTCCACCCAGACCCGGGCGACGGTCTGCTCCGCCCCGCTGCGCGGTGGGGAGGACTCGGCCCGGGGGGCGATCGGCGGCTCCGGCAACCGACCCCTGTCGATCTTGTCGGTGCCGGTGCGGGGCAGGGCGTCGACGACGTACCAGCCGGTCGGCACCAGGTATCCGGGGAGCAGGGCGGCGAGCCCGTCGCGCAGTCGACGGTGACCGTCGGCGGCCAGTCGGGGCGCGTCGGCGGACTCCACGTAGCCGAACAGTTCGAGGTCGCCCCGGGGACCCGGGCGGGCCACCACCGCCGCGTGACGGACCCCGGGGAGGGTGCACAGGGCGGCCTCCACCTCGCCGGGCTCCACCCGGTGTCCACGGATCTTGAGCTGGGCGTCGACCCGACCGCCGAACTCCAACTGGCCGTCGGGCAGCACCCGGGCCAGGTCGCCGGTGCGGTAGAGCCGCTCCCCGACACCGAAGGGGCTGGGCACGAAGCGTTCGGCGGTCAGCCCCGGGCGGCCCAGGTAACCCCGGGCCAGGCCGGCACCGGCGACGTACACCTCCCCGAGCACGCCGGGTGGCACCGGCGTCAACTCCCGGTCGAGGACGTAGCAGGCGGCACCCGGGACCGGCGCTCCGATCGGGATCCGACCGCCCAGGTCCGCGACGTCGGGTCCGGCCAGCGGGGCGAGGGTGACGGCGATGCTGGTCTCGGTGGGGCCGTACGCGTTGCTGAGCGCCACCCACGGGCACGCCCTCCGCCAGGCGGTGACCCGGGCCGGGGTGGTCGCCTCGCCCCCGATCACCAGCAGGCGCAGCCCTCCCGGTGCGGGCGGGTCGCCCTGTTCCACCTCCGTCACCAGCTCGTGGAAGTACGCGGTGGGCAGGTGCGCCACCGTCACCCCGAACCTGGCGCACTCGTCGAGGAACTGCCGGGGGGTGTCGATCATGTCCTCGGTCCGCAGCACCAGGCACGCCCCGGTGGCCAGGGCCGGGAAGATCTCCTCGGCGCTGACGTCGAAGCTGAGGGCGGTGAACTGCAACACCCGGTCGGCGGCGGTCAACCCGTGCGCGGCCCGGTCCGCCGCCGCGTAGTTGACCACACCCCGGTGCGTGACGAGCACCCCCTTTGGGGTGCCGGTGGAGCCGGAGGTGTACATCAGGTAGGCGGCGTCGTCGGGGTCCACGGCGACCGCCGGGGCCGGTCGGGCCGACCCCGGTGGGACGGTGCCGGGGTCCAGGACCGGGACGTCCGTCCCGGGCGGAACCGCCGCGTCGGCGTCGGCGAGGACGGCCGTGACCTGCGCGTCGGCGAGCAGCGCGGCGATCCGGACGGTCGGCAGGTCGGGGTCGACCGGCAGGTACGCCGCACCGGCGCGCAGCGTCCCGAGGAGCCCGGCGACCGCCCCCGCCGACCGACGGGTCAGCAGGCCCACCACGTCGCCGCGACGGACCCCGGCGTCGTGCAGCCTGGCCGCCACGTCACCGGACCAGGCGTCCAGGCCCCGATGGTCCAGGGTGCGTCCGGTCGCCGGGTCGTGGACCGCCGGGGCGTCGGGGGTCCGGCGTACGGTGTCGGCGAACAGGTCGGTGAGGGTGCCCGCCGGGGCGGCCAGGTGTCGACCGTCGGCGGCGGCGAGCACCTCGCCCCGGTCGGCGTCGCTCATCAACGCGACCGAGCCGATCCGCACCGACGGGTCGGTGGCCACCGCCGCCAACACCACCTGGTAGGCGGCGAGGATCCGGTCGGTGGTGCCGGGGTCGAACAGGTCGGTGTCGTACTCGGCGACCAGACGTGGCCGGTCGCCGTCGACCACCGAGAGGCTGAGGTCGAACAGGGAGATCCGGCGGTCGGTGACGGGCACGTCGGTGGCGGTCACCCCCGGCAGCCGCAGCGCGTCCAGGCCCCCCGGCTGGACGTCGAACATGACCTGGAAGACCGGGTGGTAGCTGGGTTCCCGGTCCGGGCGCACCGCCTGGACCACCTGCTCGAACGGCAGCCGGGCGTGGGCGTGGGCGTCGAGGACGACGTCGCGGACCCGGGCCAGCAGGTCGGTGAAGGTGGGGTCGTCGCCCAGGTCGAGACGGAGCGCCACGGTGTTGGTGAAGAACCCGATGAGCTGTTCCAGCTCGACCCGTTCCCTACCGCCGACGGCGGTGCCGACGACCAGGTCGTCGACGCCGGTGTGGCGGTGCAGCACCACGGCGAACGCGGCCAGCAGCGTCATGAACGGGGTGACCCGTTCCCGGCGGGCCAGCTCCCGCAACGACCGGGCCACCTCGGCGGGGACCACCGTCTCGACCAGGGCTCCGGTGTGGCGTCGGACCCCGGGGCGGGGCCGGTCGGTGGGCAGGGGCAGCAGCGGCGCGGCCCCGTCGAGCACCCCACGCCAGTGGTCGAGCTGGTCGGTCAGGCCGCCGGTGGCGAGTACCTCCCGCTGCCAGAGGGCGTAGTCGGCGTACTGGAGGGGCAGGTCGGGCAGGAGCGCGGGGCGGTCCTGCGACACCGCCGCGTACGCCTCGGCCACCTCGCCGAAGAACAGCGGCGCCGACCACCCGTCGAAGACGGCGTGGTGCAGGGTCAGCAGCCACACGTGGTCGTCGGCGGCGAACCGGAGCAGGTCGCTGCGCAGCAGCGGCCCGGTGGCCAGGTCGAACACCGTACGGGCGTGGGTGGCGGCCCGGTCGGTGGCGGTGTCGTCGCGGTCCTGCCAGGCGGTGGCGGTCAGGTCGTGGACGGCCGTCGGCACCGGAAGGTGGGCAGCGATCACCTGGTGGGGTCGGCCGTCGACGGCCCGCAGTGTGGTCCGCAGCGCCTCGTGCCTGTCGACGACGGTCTGCACCGCCGTGGCCAGCGGACCGGTCCGCAGCGGACCCCGCAGCCGGACCGCGAAGTGCACGTTGTACAGCGGGTTGCCGGGTTCGAGTTGGTCGGCGAACCAGAGTCGTTCCTGCCCCGGGGAGGCGGGCAGGGCGACGACGCTCTCGTCGCCGTCGGGGGCGTCGCCGACGGTCACCGGTCCCCCTCCGTCGGGTCGCCGACGGCCACCGCACCGAGAGCCGGTCCGCCGGACGTCACGGAGCCCGGGGGCGGTCCGTCGGGGGCCGACGGGGTCGGGTCCAGCGCGGTGGCCTGCACCCGGTAGGCATCCCGGGACCGGGGCACCAGGGCCGGCTGCAGGCGCGCCGCGACGCCGACGCCGATCCGCCGGGCCACTCCGGCCACCGTCGGTGCGGCCAGCAGGTCCCGTACGGACAGGTCGACGCCGAGGTCGGCCAGGAGCCGGGCGGTGACCCGGGCGGCGAGCAGCGAGTGTCCACCCAGGTCGAAGAAGTCGTCGTCGGCACCGAGTGCGGCGACGCCGAGCACCTCCCGCCAGACGGCGGCCACCCGTTCCTCGACACCCGGCTCGGGCGGACGGGACCGGGTACCGGGTGCGGGCTCGACGGTGTCCGGGGCCGGCAGGGCCCGCCGGTCCACCTTGCCGCTGGCGGTCCGGGGCAGCGCCGGTAGGACGGTGACCGCCGTCGGCACCAGGTACGAGGGCAGCGTGCCCCGCAGGGCGTCCCGTAGTGCGGTCGGGGCGAGTCCGGTCCCGCCGACGTAGGCCACCAGCCGCAGTCCGGTCCGGTCGGGGTGGGCTACCACCACCGCGTCGTCGACGCCCGGCAGGGCGCGCAGGGCGTGCTCCACCTCCCCCGGCTCCACCCGGAATCCCCGGATCTTGACCTGGCTGTCGGCGCGGCCGAGGAACTCGATGCCGCCGTCGGGGCGGAACCTGCCCCGGTCCCCGGTGGCGTAGTACCGTCCCCCGCCGGGGGCCGGCAGGAACCGCTGGGCGGTCAGGTCGGGACGCCGGTGGTAGCCCCGGGCCACCCCGACCCCACCGAGGACGATCTCGCCGACCGCCCCGACGGGGACGGGGGCACCGGCGGCGTCGAGGATCCGTACCTGGACCCCGGGCAGGGGTTCACCGATGGGCAGCGGCCTGTCGTCGGCGGTCACCGGTCCGAGTTCCCGCAGCGTGTCGCCGATGGTGACCTCGGTGACCCCGTAGACGTTGAGGATCCGGGTGTCCGGGCCGAACGCGGCGCGCAGCCGCCGGTGGTCGGCGGTGCTCCACGCCTCCCCGCCGATCGCTGCCAGCCGCAGCCCGGTCAGCCGGTCCCCGGTGGCGGCCAGGTGGGCGGCGAGCAGACCGGCCACCGAGGGGAGCAGTTCGACGGTGTCCACGTCGTGGTCCCGGATCACCGTCAGCAGCGCCGCCGGGTCCGCCGCCGCCTCGGGTGGGCAGAGGACCAGCCGCCCCCCGGACAGCAGGGCCCGGACCAGGTCGCCGGTGCAGACGTCGAAGGCCAGGGCGGCCAGTTGCAGGTGTACGCCCGGGTGCCGGTCGAGGTCGTAGGCGGCCCGCCAGGCGGCGTACTTGGCCGACAGGGACCGGTGGCTGATCCCGACGGCCTTGGGTCGGCCGGTGGAGCCGGAGGTGTAGATCAGGTAGGCGAGCTGGTCGGGGTGGACCTCGACGGCGGGGTCGGTGTCGGGGGCCTCCGCCAACGCCGGGTCGTCGGGCCGGATGAGCTGCCCGACCCGGGCCTCGGGCAGGTCCCGGTCGGTGACCAGGGCGGCCGGGTCGGCCGAGGCGAGCAGGTCGGCGATCCGCTCCGGTGGGCTGTCCGGGTCCAGCGGCAGGTAGGTGGCGCCCGCCCTGAGTGCGCCGAGCACCGCGACGACCCAGTCGACCCCCCGGGGCAGCCAGACGCCGACGACGTCCTCGGCACCGACCCCCCGGGCGCGCAGCAGGTGGGCGAAGCGGTTGACGCGCCGGGCCAGGTCGGCGTAGGTGACCGGGTCGTGGCCGGGGTGCACCACGGCGACGGTGTCACCCCGGGTCGCGGCGACCCGCCCGAACAGCTCGCCGACGGTGCCGTCGGTCGGTACGTCACAGGTCGGGGCCGCCGCCGTCGGGGCGTACGCGCGCAGGGGCAGTTCGGCGAGGCGGGACCGGGGGCTGTCGACGACGGCCCGCAGCAGGTCCCGGTACGCCTCGGCGAAACCGGCGACGGTGGCGGCGGTGAACAGGTCGCTGCGGTACTCCCAGATCATGGTGATCCGCTGGTCCCGGTCGGCGGCGGGCACCCCCACCTGCCGTTCGGCGCGCGGGACCACGAGGACCGACAGGTCCAGTTTGGCGGTCCCGTTGTGCCGTTCCAGGTAGGTGGCCGAGATCGGCCCGGCGTGCAGCGGGACCAGGGGGGCGTCGTCGAAGTTCATCATCGCGGCGAACAGCGGGTTGTGGCCGGGGCGGCGGGCCGGGGCCAGTTCGCGTACCAGGTGGACGAAGGGCAACGCCTGGTGGGCCTGGGCCTGCTGGCTGACCCGGCGTACCTGGTCGAGGAGGTCGTCGAAGGGCAGGTGGCCGCCGGTGGCCAGGCGCAGCACCGCCGGGTTGACGAACATGCCGAGGATCCGTTCGGTGCCGGGGACGGCCCGGTTGCCGTACGCCGACCCGACGCAGAGTTCGTCCTGGCCGGTGAAGCGGTGCAGCATCGCGGCGTACGCGGCGGTCATCGTGACGAAGAGGGTGACGCCCCGGTCGCGGCTGAACTCCCGGACCGCCGCGCACAGGTCGGCGGGGAGTTCCACCCGGTGGACCGCCCCGGCGGCCTGCTCGCCGTCACCGCGCGGGTGGTCGTAGGGCAGGTCGAGGTGGGCGGGGGCCCCGGCGAGGGTGGTCCGCCAGTGCTCCAGTTGGGCCCGCATCCCCGGCCCGGCCAGCGCCTCCCGCTGCCAGTGCACGAAGTCGAGGTACTGGAGGGTGGGGTCGGCCGGGGCCGGGGACCAGCCCGCGACGGCGGCGTAGTTGGTCAGGACCTCCTCCACCAGCATCGCGAACGACCATCCGTCGTGGATGATGTGGTGCTCGACGAGGATCAGCTCCCACTCCTCGTCGGCGAGGCGCAGGAGCGTCCACCGCAGCAGCGGCAGCCGACCGACGTCGAACGGTTCGCGGATCTCGGCGGCCACGACGTGTTCGGCGGCGGCCCAGGGGTCGGGCGCGGCCCGCAGGTCCCGGCCGACCACCCGGACCGGGTACGGCGGGTGGACGATCTGCACCGGTTCGCCGTCGCGGGAGGTCACTGTGGTCCGCAGGATCTCGTGTCGGCGGACCACAGCGGTGAGGGCGGCCTCCAGGAGCCGGACGTCGACGGGGCCGGTGAGCCGGATCGTGGTGGGCGCGTTGTAGGCGAGGTTGGCCTCGGAGAGCTGCTCGAAGAACCAGATCTGTTCCTGCATCACCGACAGCGGGCCGTGCCCGCGTTCACCGGTGCGCTGGCGCAGCACCGGCAGGCCGGTCTCCGGCTGCGGCTCGGTGCCGGCCCGGGCCACCCGGTCGGTCAGCTCGGCCAGGGTGGGGTTGGCGAGCAGGTCCGACAGGGGCACCGCGACCCCGAGGTCGGCGAGGAGGTCGGCCTGGACCCGGGCGGCGAGCAGGCTGGTGCCGCCCAGGGCGAGGAACCTGTCGTCGGCCCCGACGGTCGGCAGGTCGAGGATCCGCTGCCAGATGGCGGCCACCGGATCCGCGTCGCCGTCGCCCGGGTTCGCGGCGGTGGCGCCCGGGTTCGCGCCCCCCGTCGGGTCCACGGCGGTGGCGCTCGGGTGCACCGGCAGGGCGGCGGTCAGGGCCGCCCTGTCGACCTTGCCGCTGGGGCGCAGCGGAAGCCGGTCGAGGACCCGCCACCCGGTGGGCACCATCCAGGTCGGTAGCCGTTCGCCGAGCCAGGCGGCCAGCTCCCCGGTCGGGGGGACGGTGGTGGCCTCGACCCCGACGACGTGGGCGACGAGCCGCCCGTCGCCGCCGGTGACGCAGGCCTGTGCCACTGCGGGGTGACGCAGCAGGGCGGACTCGATCTCGCCCGGCTCGATCCGGAAACCCCGCACCTTGAGCTGTTCGTCGACGCGTCCGAGGAAGGTGAGGACGTCGCCGCTGCGCCTCACCCGGTCACCGGTGCGGTACATCCGGGCCCCGGGGGGACCCCACGGGTCGGGGACGAAGCGGTCGGCGGTCAGGTCGGGACGACCCAGGTACCCCTGGGCGAGGGCGGTCCCACCGACGTACAACTCCCCCTCGTCGGCGGTGGGCGCGTCGGTGGGGAGTTCACCGTCCACGACGTGGAGCGCGCGGGGGCCCACCACCGACCCGATCGGGACACCCGCCGTACCGACGCCGTCCTCGACCCGGGCGACGTGCAGCGACGCGGTCATCACCGTCTCGGTCGGCCCGTAGGCGTTCACCACGTCCGGGCCGACCGGGCCGACGGCGGCGTGCCACCGGGCCAGGGCCGACGACGACAGGGCCTCCCCGCCGACCAGGACGGTCCGCGTCGACGCGGCCACCGCCGTGCACGCTGCGGCGTGCCGGGCGGTGGTCAGCTCGGCGAAGAGGGCGGTCGGGAGGTCGGCGACGGTGACCCCGTGGTCGGTGACGGCCTGTGCCAGCTCCACCGGTCCCCACACCCGGTCGTCGCGCAGCAGGACCGTGGCCCCGGCGGCGAGACCGCCGAAGAGCTGCTCCATCGCCACGTCGAAGCTCTGCCCGGCCATCTGGAGGACCACGTCGTCGGGGCCGAGGCCGAGCCGCCCGACGATTGCCCGCAGGTGTGCCACAGCGGGTCCGTGCGACACCACCACACCCTTGGGTACGCCGGTGGAGCCGGAGGTGTAGATGACGTAGGCGGCCTGGTCGGCGTCGACCGACACCGGGTAGTCGTCGGCGGGCGGGACCGGGGCGTCGACGTCGTACGTCGGCACCTCGGTCACAGTGGTCCCGGTGGTCCCGGAGGTGACGGCGAGGCGTACCCGGGCGTCGGCGAGCAGGGCCGCGCGGCGGGCCGGCGGGAGGTCGTCGGCGAGGGGCAGTACGGCGGCCCCGGCCCCGAGCACCCCGAGCAGGGCGACGACGAGTTCCGGTCGGCGGCCGGTGTGGACGGCCACCACGTCCTGTGGGCCGACCCCCCGTCCGCGCAGCGCGGTGGCGACCGCCACCGCCCGGGTGTGCAGGTCGGCGTAGGTCAACCGGTGCGCCCCGCAGACCACTGCGGTGCCGTCCGGGCGATCGGCGGCCTGCCGGGCCACCAGCTCGTGCAAGGTACCCGCCGCGTCGTGACCGGCTGTCATGTCTCCCCCAGCTTTCCGCAGGTCGGCGTCGGGCGTCCGACGTGACGCGACCCACCGGCGGCACGCGCGGGTGGGCGCGATGCCGCACGCCCGCGGACCGCCGGATAAGAGATTTCGGGACCGCCCGAAGCGTTGACAAGGACCTGGCGACTAGTCGCCAGCCACGTTGACCGGCCACCGTGGCTGGCGATTGGTTGTGCAGGTGAGGCGTACCCGCACGGTCGAGGTCAACGGCGTGACACTCTCCTACCGGCGGGAGGGTGCCGGTCCGCCGGTGCTGCTGCTCGCCCCGGCGGCGACCCGCTCGGCGCTGTGGGACCTGCACCAGGTTCCGGCGCTGGTCCGGGCCGGCTACGAGGTGGTCACCTTCGAACACCGGGGCACCGCCCCGTCGAGTTGCCCGCCGGGGCCGTACCGGCTGGCGGAGCTGGTCGCCGACACGGCCGGGCTGATCCGCGCGCTGGGCCTCGGGCCGTGCCGGATCGCCGGAAGCTCACTCGGCGCGATGGTCGCCCAGGAGCTGGCGCTCACCCGCCCGGACCTGCTGGTCGGCATGGCGTTGCTGGGCACCCGGGGTCGGCTCACCCACTTCCTGGAACGGCTCTCGGCGGCCTCGGCGACGGTGATCAGGTCGGCCGACGCGGTCCCGCCGGAGTACGCGGCGGTCACCGGGATGGCGACGCTGTTCGGGTTGCGGAGCCTGGCCGACGACGAGTTCACCCGCAACTGGTTGGACCTGGCGACCCAGTTCCCGATCCAGGGGGACGGTCCGGCGGGCCACTACGCGGCGACGATCTTCCCGAACCGGCTCGACGCCCTGACGGCGGTGAGCGTTCCGACCCTCGTCGTCGGTTTCGCCGAGGACCTGATCACCCCGCCGCAGCTCTGCGCCGAGGTGGCCAAGGCGATCCCGGGCGGCGAGTACGTCGAGATCGCCGAGTGTGGACACTTCGGTTTCCTGGAGAGCCCCGACGAGGTCAACTCCCACCTCGTCGCCTTCTTCGACCGCCTCGCCTGAGAGCAGGGTCGGCCCCGACCTGACGCCGAGCGACGGGTCGGGGCCGACCCACTGTCAGTCGACGGGGGCGAAGGCGTACGGGTACGGGGGCCGGTCCGCTCGGAGCACCAGGACGGTTCCGGGGCGTCCGGCGGTCAGCTCGGTCACCGCGGCGGCGGCGACGGCGTCGACGGTGAGCATCTCCCCCGCCCCTGCGAGGGCCCCCCGGTACGGTTCCACGAATCCGGTGTCCACGAAGTCCGGACAGAGCGCGGCGATCCGGATCCCCCGTTCGTGCAGCCCGTCGGCGAGCGCCCGGACCAGGCCGACGACTGCGTGTTTGGTCATCGCGTACACCGGGTCCAGGTCGAACGGGGTCAGACCGGCGATCGACGAGGTGACCAGGACGGCACCGCCTCCGGCCCGTTCCAGGGCTGGCACGCAGGCCCGGACACCGAAGACCACGGCGTCGACGTTGACCCCCATCGTCGACCGGTACCTGTCGAGGTCGAGTCGGACGAGGTCCGGTTCACCGCAGAGCATCCCGGCGTTGAGGTGGACCAGGTCGATCCGGCCGTACGCCGCCTCCGCGCGGGCGAACGCCGTCGCGGTCCCCTCCGGGGTGGCCAGGTCGGCGCGGATCGCCGTACCGCCGATCTGCCCGGCGACGCGGCGGGCGGCCGCGCCGTCGCGGTCGACCACGACGACCCCGGCGCCCTCGGCGGCGAGTCGGGCGGCCACTGCGGCACCGATGCCGTTGCCGCCGCCGGTGACGACGGCGACCCGACCGGCCGCGCTCACGTCGTCACCCGGGGGCGTTCCGGGTCGGCACGGGGACCCACCTCGACCACTTGCTCGGGCTGCGCCCTCACTGCTGCTCCGCCAGGCACCGTTCCAGCACCGCCATCGCGCTGTGCAGCTTGTTGTCGGCCTGCTCGAAGGCGATGCTGCGGGGGCCGTCGAGGACGTCGGCGGTGACCTCCTCGCCCCGGTGGGCGGGCAGGTCGTGCATGAACAGCGCTCCGGGCTGGTCGGCCAGCACCGCGTCGTCGACCTGGAAGGGGGCGAAGCGGTCCCGCCAGTCCGGGTGGGGTTTGGTGGTGCCCGTGGTCTGCCACCGGGTGGTGTAGACCAGGTCGGCCCCGGGGCACCGGCGCATGTCGTGGTGTTCGACGATCGTCGACCCGCTGGCGTCGGCGAGGGCGGTGGCCTCGGCCAACACCTGTGGCGGGAGGCCGTACTCGGGTGGGGTGTTCAGGTGCAGGGTGGTGCCCGGGAACCGGGTCAACGCGAGGGCGAGGGCGACGGCGGTGTTGTTGCCCTCGCCGACGTAGCGCACCCGGACCCCGTCGACCCGTCCGAATCGGGAGGCGATGGTGGTGAGGTCGGCGAGCGCCTGGGTCGGGTGTTCGAGGGCGCTCATGGCATTGACCACTGCCATCCGCTGTTGGTCGGCGTAGGTGCGCAGCTCCTCGGTCGGACCGGCGGTACGGGCCACGAACGCGTCGAGCATTCCGGACAGGACCCGGGCGGTGTCGGCGGTGCTCTCCCCGGTGTTCACCTGGAGGTCGTCGGGACCGTACGCGACGATCGACGCGCCCAGTCGCAGCGCCGCCACCGAGAACGAGGTCCGGGTCCGGGTGGAGGTACGCCGGAAGTAGATCCCGACCACCCGACCGGCCAGCGGGCGGGCGCGTTCGGCGGCCCGCCGGTCACCGGCGATTGCCACACCTCGTTCGACGAGGCGGCGCAGTTCGTCGTCGTCGAGGTCGGAGATGGAGAGAAGATGCCGCATGCCCCGCCCTACTGCTCGGTGTTCGAGGTGTGGTGTGGAAGGTGTCGGGGGGAGAGCCACCCCTGGTTGGCCGCCGCCACCCCCGCCTGGAACCGGCTGATGACGCCGAGGTGTTCGAGGAGTTCGGAGACGCGTCTGCTGAACGTGCGGGGCGACATCCCCAGGCGCTGGCTGGCGGTGACGTCGGTGGCCCCGGTGAGCAGTTGCGCCAACACCGGCAACAGGTGGTCCGGGATGTCCATCACGGAGCGGCCGGGCGCTGCGGGCGGGGCGGCCTGCGCCCCGGGCGGCTCGTCCCACCCGCCGTCGACGGGCGACGGACGGCGTGTCGACAGGTCGGGTCGGGCCTGCGGCCGGGCCAGCCACGGATGCGGTGCCGACCGGGGTGACCGGGGTCCGAGGACCGCCTGGTCGCCGCCACGGGCCGACAACGGATCGGCGCTCACCCGGTACGGACCGGGTTGTGGCCGATCCACCCTGGCACCATTCGGAACGCGACGCGTGAACGCGCCATTAACGTGGTACGTATCTGCCACCAATTACCCCCGTTGGCATGTCGGTACGGTGCCGGCACCAGGCAGCGACAGTGTGATTTGTGCGCCACCGACCGGACCGAGAGTAGCCGGAATCTCATTTCCCGTCCTAGCCGTCCGCTCTTTTTTCGCTCTACCCCTCGTCTCGCCGACTTTGGGAGCGCTCTCTCATTGTCCCGGCGACAGCATGAGTCGATATGTCGAAAAATCGTCCCGCCCGGTCAGGCAATTTCGGAAAGTGACCGGACGACCACGTGGGGACAAGGTGAAAAATGTTTCGCCCGCCGCGCCGGATCGCTGTGTCACCGGTCCTCGTGGCACCCACCTGCGGTCTCCAGGGCCGCGCGCTCCCGGGCCACCAGCCGACACAGTTCGCCGATGCGGTAACGCAGGACGTCGTCGCCGCCGAGGGGCGGGGTGGGGGTCGACCGGGCCACCGGGTGCACCAGGCGGGCCTCGACGAGTTCCTCGGTCACCTCGGCGGCCAGGTACGACGACGCGCCGGTCAGGCGGGCCGCGTCCCCGGCGGTGAACTCGGCACCGGGCAGGGCGCCGAGGGCCCGGAAGAGTCGCCCGGCCCGGGGTGAGAGGCGGGCGTAACCGGTGGCGACGGCGGCCCGGACGTCGAGGTCGCCGAAGGAGAGCGCGTCGAGGCGCTGGCTGGGCTGCTCGACGGTGGCCGCGTACCGGGCGAGCGTC
>NZ_JBEPEQ010000120.1:0-16104 GCF_040300925.1 Micromonospora sp. NPDC000207 | reverse complement strand
TGTTGTTTCTGCGTTGTGGGCTCACCCGCCCCCCCCCCCCCCGCCCCCCGGGGGCGCCCCCCCCCCGGCGGGGGGGGGTCGGGGCGCACGTCGTACCGCCGCCCCCACCGGTGTCGATCACTGTCGGTGAGTTAGGGTCCAGACGACCGGGAACGCCGGCGTGCGGTCACCGAGCACCTCCGGGCTCGGCCGACGACCACGGCCGCCACGACGCACCGACGCCGTGTCCCACCGCCCGCCCCACACCCCGGAGGTCCGCGATGTCCGACGCCCGCGTCCCGACCGGCACGACCCGCAGCCGCCGCACCGGGAACCGACGATGACGACCACCCTGAGCCGACTGGTCGCCCGCAACGACCTGGCCTCGGTCCGCCGATGGCTCGACGAGCAGCCCGCATACGTCGTCGCCGACGAACTGGCCCGCATGGACCGGGTCGCCGCCGGGGTGCCGTTCCGGCTGCTCGACAAGGACCAGGCACTGGAGGTGTTCGAGGAGCTGGGACCGGTCGACCAGCAGGCGATCCTGGCCGGGCTGCGCGATCAGGCCTTCCGTGACCTGGTCGAGGAGATGGACCCCGACGACCGGGCGCGGATGCTCTCCGAGGCGCCGGCGAAGGTGGCCCAACGGGTCCTGGCGGGGCTGTCGGCCCACGAACGTCGGCTGACCGCGACGCTGCTCGGCTACCCGGCCCGTTCCGTCGGGCAGCTCATGACCCCGGAGACGGTGGTGCTGCCCCGGCAGTTGACCGCCGGGGCGGCGTTGCGTCTGGTCCGGGAACGGGGCGCGCACGCCGAGACGGTGTACACCCTGCCGGTCGTGGACGCCGGTCGGCGTCTGGTCGGCGTCGTCGAGCTGCGCGACGTGGTCCTCAGCGCACCGGACCGCCCCCTGGACGACGTCGTCGACACCTCGGTGGCCCGCGCCCGGGCCACCGACCCCGCCGAGGCCGCCGCCCGGCTGGTCCGCGAGACCAACGTCCTGGCCCTTCCGGTGGTCGACAGCGAGGACCGCCTGGTGGGACTGCTCACCATCGACGACGCCATGGAGATCATCGAGGCGGCCGACACCGAGGACGTGGCCCGGCAGGCGGCCTCCGCCCCCTGGGCCGGGCACTACATGGCGGTCAGCGTGTGGCGGCTGGCCCGGTCCCGTGCCCCCTGGCTGCTCCTGCTGATCGTGGCCTCGGTGCTCACCGTCAACGTCCTGCAGATCTTCGAAGCCACCCTGGAGCAGGTCACCGCGCTGGCGTTGTTCATCCCGCTGCTGGTCGGCACCGGCGGCAACACCGGCGCGCAGGCCACCACCGCCGCCGTGCGGGCCCTGGCGGTGGGGGAGCTGCGCGGCTCGGACCTGCCCCGGGTGGTGTGGCGGGAGTCCCGCGTCGGGTTGCTGCTCGGTACGCTGCTGGCCCTCGTCGGGATGATCGTCGGCACCGTCGTCGTCGGTGTCGAGGTCGCCACCGTCGTCGGACTCTCCCTGGTGATCATCTGTGCGTGGGCGGCGACAGTCGGGGCCACCATGCCGCTGCTGGCCAAGCGACTGCGCATCGACCCGGCCGTGATCTCCGCCCCCATGGTGACCACCCTCGTCGACGCGACGGGCCTGCTCATCTACTTCGCCGTGGCCGCGGCGGTCCTGACCCTCTGACCGACACCAGCCCCCCGACGGGGTCCACGCCCGGACGCCCGTCGACCTCCCGCCGTCAAACCCGGCGCGGCGGGTCGCGTCACCGGCCGACCGCTGAGAACATTTTTCACATGCACCTCCCGGTCGTTCCCACCCGCTCGTCGGCCCGCCTCGCCCTGCCCACCGGCCCCACCGACTTCACCGAGGCCTGGCTGCGCAACCGGCGGCTGTCCGCCCACACCCGCGACGCCTACCGCCGGGACGTCACCACCTGGCTCACCTGGTGCGCCGCCGGGGACCTCGACCCCCTGCGCGCCAACTTCCTCGACGTCAACGACTACGCCCGCCACCTGGAGTCCAGCCTCGCCGCCCGCACCGGCCGCCCGCTGACCCCCGCCACCGTGGCCCGCCGCCTCTCCGCCCTGTCCAGCTGGTACGACTTCCTGGTCAAACTGCGGGCCGTCGAGGCCAACCCGGTCGCCGGCGCCGACCGACCCCGCATCGACCGGGACCACTCGTCCACCGTCGGCCTGAGCCCCGAGGAGGTGGACCGGCTGTTCGCCGCCGCCGACGCCGACACCGGCCCCACCGCCCACCGCAACCGGGCCGCCCTCGCCCTCCTGGCCGACCTGGGCCTGCGGGTCGGGGAAGTGGTCTCCCTGGACCTCACCGACCTCGGCACCGAACGCGGCCACCGCAGCATCCGGTTCGTCGGCAAGGGCGGCAAACAACGCCGCCGCGCCCTCACCCCCGGCACCGCCCACGCCGTGGACGCCTACCTCACCCACCGCGCCACCACCACCGGGGTGACGGTCACCGACCTGACCGGCCCCCTGCTGGTCACCGCCGGCGGCGGCCGACTCGACAGACACTCGGTGTTCCGACTGGTCCGCCGACTCGCCCAGGCCGCCGGCCTGTCCACCTGGTCGAAGCTGTCCCCCCACTCCCTGCGCCACGCCTTCGCCACCACCGCCCGCGCCGAAGGCGTACCCCTCGAAGACGTCCAGGACGCGATGGGCCACGCCGACCCCCGCACCACCCGCCGCTACGACCGCGACCGGCACAACCTCGACCGCGACCCGTCCTACGTCATCTGGGCCGCCCGCGCCCGCCGCCGCTGACCGCCACCACGGGGAAGTCGCTGCGGGGGTGCCCTCGGGTTCTCTACGGTCGACAGGTGTGGGCGGTGACGGGTGGACCCGACCGGCCCGGCCGCGCCGCCCGGTCCGGGCCGGGATGCTGATCGCCGGGTGCGCGGTGGCGCTGTGCTGCACCGGGGTGGCCGGGCTGGGCCTGTGGAACGTCCAGGTCGTCCGGCAGGCCGACGGGCCGGTCCGGCAGACCGCCGACGGGTTCCTACAGGACCTGTCCGACGGTGACACCGACGGCGCCTACGACCTGCTGTGCGCCGACGCCCGGACCCGGTGGAGCCGCATCGGGTTCGACCAGTGGGTACGCACCCCACCTCAGGTCACCGGCTACCACCTGCTCGACGTGTCGGTCACCACCCGCAGCGGACGCCCCGAGGGCACCGTCGGCGTACGCCTGGAGCGGGAGAACGCCACCAGCGACGACCGTGACCTGCGGGTGGTCCGCGACGGCGACGGGTGGAAGGTCTGCGGCGACCCCTACTGAACCGGCCCCCCGCTCACCCGCCCAGGTCACCGGTGCGGTGGTGCCGACGGCACAACACCTGGTATCGCACCCGGGCGGTGTCCACGGTGTCGCCGATGACGACCTGCTCACCCTCACGGACCACCCGCCCGTCGACCACCCGGGCGTTGAGCCGCCCCTCCCGCCCACACCAGCACAGCACCTCGACCTGGATCCGCGCCACCTCGTCGGCCAGCTCGAACAGCCGCCTCGCCGCCGGGAACAGCTGGGCCCGGAAGTCGGTGGCCAACCCGAACGCGTACACGTCGACGTCGTCGTGGTCGACCAGTTCGGCCATCTGCTCGATGTGCTCGACGTCGTAGAAGCTCGCCTCGTCGCAGATCAGGTAGTCCACCCCGACACCGTCGGCGCGCGCGTCGCGCACCAGCGCCCGAAGGTCCATCCCCTCGGTCACCTCGATGGCGGTGTGCGCCAACCCGATCCGGGTGGTGACCTGCGGCCCCAACGACCTGTCCAGCCGGGTCGTCACCAACCCCCGACGGCCCTGCCGGGCGTGGTTGTGGTTCATCTGCAACGCCATCGTGGACTTGCCGCAGTCCATCGGCCCCCAGAAGAACTTCAACGCCGCCGCGTGCAGGGGCCGCCCGTTCACGCCCCGGTTCGCGGCGCACCCGGGGCCCGGGTCGGGCCGGGAACCGGCCTGGCAGGTCGGGGAGGAGATGGCGTCGTCGACGGTCACGGCAGGGCAGCCTAGCCGATCGACGCCCCCGAATCGGCCCGCCTCGTCACAGCACCCGTGGGGGAGTGTTGCCGGCGGCGATGATGGCCCGCCGGATCGGTACGGCCGCCAACAACGCGAACCCGACCACGAAGAAGATCAACAACGAGACCAGTCCCACCCGGTACGAGTTCGTCAACTGGAACACCAGCCCGAACGCCAACGGACCGAGCCAACTCGTGCCCTTGTCGCTGATCTCGTAGAAGCCGTAGTACTCGCCCTCCTTCCCCGCAGGGATGAGCTGACTGAACAGCGACCGGCTCAACGCCTGACTGCCACCGAGGACCAGACCGATCGCCCCACCCAGGATCATGAAGTGCACCGGGGCCTGCGCCGGCAACCAGAACGCGGCCAGGATCACCCCCGTCCACAGCACCAGACTCAACAGGACCGTCTTCCACGCCCCGATCCGCTTGGCCAACGCCCCCAACAACAACGCCCCACCGAACGCCAGGAACTGCACCAGCAGGATCGTCACGATCAGGGTGCCCTGCTCCAGCTTCAACTCCTCCGTGCCGTACTGACTGGCCAACGCGATGACCGTCTGGATCCCGTCGTTGTAGACCAGGAACGCCAGCAGGAAGAACAACGTCAACGGGTACGCCCTGATCTGACGCAACGTCCGACCCAACTGCCGGAACCCGTCGACGAGCACGTTGCCCCGGCCACCGGCACCCGCTACCGCGTCGACACTCGGACGCTCCCGCAACCACCGCAACGGCGCCAGGGTGAACACCGCCCACCACACCCCGGCCGACACGATCGACGCCCGCGCCAGATCCAACGTCCGCTGCCCGTCCCCGTCCCGGCTGAACATCGTCACCACGACCAGGTTCAACGCCAACAGCAACCCACCGCCCAGATACCCCAACGCCCAACCCCGGCTGGAGATCGCATCCCGGTCGTCGGGCCCACCCAGATGCGGCAGGAACGAGTTGTACACCACCACCGACGCCCCGAACGCGATGTTCGCCACCACGAACAGGCCACCACCGAGCAGATACCGATCCCCGGTCACGAAGACCATGGCGATCGTCGCCCCCGCCCCGGTGAACGCCGTGACCGCCAGGATCCGCTTCTTGTGCGCCGACCGGTCGGCCACCGCCCCGACGATGGGCAGCACGAACACCGTCAGGAACACCGACGCCGACACCAGGTACGGAAAGTACGACCCGGCGGCGACCTTCACCCCCAACGGGTACACGTACCCCACACAGTCGTCGGCACCCAGCTCACACCCGGCGGCGAGCTTCGCGACACTGGTCAGGAACGGCCCCAGGAACACCGTCAACACCGTCGTGGAGAAGGCCGACATGGCCCAGTCGTACAGATACCAGCCCGTCCGTTCCCGGCGGGTACTGCCCGGCTCGGACCGGGTGGGAATGACCGTCTCGGCCAATGGGGGTCCTCGGGTTCAGGCGGCCCAGTGGCCGCGGCTGAGATAGACGTCGCGCAACACGCCGACGTGATCGGTCATGATGCCATCCACCCCGAGATCAAGTAACTCGTGCATCTCGGTGGGTTCGTCGATCGTCCAGACGTGCACCTGCAGACCGAGCCGGTGACAGTAGGCCAGGAACCGCCGGTCGACCACCGGCACCCGACCGTAACGGGGCGGCACCTGCGCGGCCACCACCGACGGCGGCAACCGCACCCGCCGGCCGTGCAGCGACGCCAACCTCAGCCGGGCCACCCCCCGCATCCCCAGGCTGGTCGCCACCCGCCCCGCCGTCAACACCCGCAACCGCGACAGCCGGGCGTCACTGAACGACGCCAACAACACCCGACCACCCGCACCGGCACGACCCACGGTCGCCACCGTCGGCTCCACCCCACCGTCGGACTTCACGTCGATGTTGAACCGGACCTGCGGCCAGGCGGTGAGCACCTCGTCCAGCCGGGGAACCACCGCCGCCCCACCGACCCGCACCGACGCCAGATCAGCCCACCGCAGGTCGGCCAGACGCCCCGGCTCACCCGTCACCCGACGCAGCGTCGGATCGTGGAACACCACCGCCACCCCGTCGGCGGTGGCGTGCACGTCGGTCTCCACGTACCGGTAACCCAACTCCACGGCACGCGTGAACGCGCCCACCGTGTTCTCGTCCCCGTCGGCGGCACCACCACGGTGGGCGAAGGCCAACGGACCAGGCACGTCGAGGTAACCACAGGGCACGCCCGCAGTATCCCGGCCCCGGACGACACCCCGACGACCGGGGCGTGACCGATCCCGACACCCCACCGTCGTTCGGATATACGACAGTGCCGGTGACCACACCGACGCGCGGCGTGACCATGACAGGATGACCCTGCCGCCGTCCGGCCCCGGGCAGCACCCACCACCACTGGTGCTCCGGCCGCTGGACCCGCTGCCGGCCCGGCTGCCCGACCCGACCACCCCCACCCCAGCACGGCTGCCCGTCACCGCCCGGATCCTGCTGCTCACCGTCCTGGCCCTCGGCAACCCCTGGGCCACCGACCTGATCCACCAGGTCCGCTACGCGCTCCCCGACGCCGACGGCACCGCCGGACTCCTCGTCGTCCTCGCCGTCACCATCCTCGTCGCCGCGTCCTGGCCCACCTGGGACCCCCGCCCCACCGACCCGGACACCACCTGGCTGTGGCTCGCCGGGAACCTCCGCACCCTGCTGTTCCTGATCATCACCATCTGGCTGCTGCGCCGCCTCGCCACCACCGCCGCCCCCACCGCCCTGTGGCGCACCCTCGCCCTGCTCGCCGCCCCCCTGCTCGGAGCCACCGGCGGCACCCTCGCCGCCGCCCTCACCCAACTCCTGCTCGACGACCCCCTGCTCCGTGGCACGTCCCTGATCCCCTCGGTCCTGACCACCCTCACCGGCGGCCTGTACTTCTGCGTCCTGTCCGGGGCCCTGCTCGCCTGGGCGGCGTCCCACACCCACCTGTCCGACCCGGAACGGGGATGACCGTGGTACCCCACCAGAGCGACCCACCCGAGGACATCGGCCTGCACAGCGAAGCCACCCGCTACCTGTGCGCCGCCGCCCACACCGACGAGACCTTCACCGAACGGGTCCTCGCCGAAGCCTTCGACGACGACCTGCGTGCCGTGGCCCCCTCGGTCGGATTCGACCTCACCACCGTCCTGCGCCACTGCCTGCACGCCCGACGACGACGCTGCGGACGCGACGCGTGGCTGCTGCTCACCGGCGGCGCCGCAGTGCTGATCTCCCCGCTGTGGACCCTCCTGGCCGCAGCCGCGATGACCCTCGCCACCGCGCTCACCCCCCGACGCCACCCCCGCCACGACCTGCTCGCCCCACTGCTGGGCACCCTCACCGCCGCACTGGCCTCCGGGATCCTGCTCCTGCAACTCGACCGGGTCGCCGAGGACACCTCCGGCGACCCCCTGCTCGACTGGCTGGTCGGCCGCCCCTGGCTGGCCCTGCCCTTCGGCGTCGCCGCCTACCTGGCCCTCGTCCTGCACCTGGCCGGCACCCGGTGGCTGCTGGCGACCCGCCTGCGCCGGGGACTGTTCCGACCCCCCACCACACCCCCCACCGAGGAGGGCCGCCACGGCACCCGACTGGCGGCGCTACAGGCCGCCCAACGCGGCAACGTCACCGTCTACGGCGGATACGACCCGTTCGTCGGCTACGGCGACCCCGTCGTCGGCTGGTCGTTCGCCCTGCCGATCGTGGCCGCCGACCCCCTCGTCGGCCGCCCCGACCAGCCCACGACCACCGTCACCTTCGACGTCGTCGACCTGATCGACCACGTCCGCGACCACCTCGCCGCCGTCCGGGCCGACCCCGCCGGCCTGGACGGCCTGGCCGGACTGGTCCTGCAGGACCGGGTCTTCGTCCACGGCCGGCTGCTCACCGACGACCGCAGGCTGCTGCCCGACCGACAACGCATGCCCCGGCAACGCTTCACCGACCAGCAGGTACGCCAGGTCGCCGCCCGGCCACGCGGCGCGGCCCGCCACTACCTGTGCGCCCTCGTCCCCTCCTGGGGAGGGGAGGTGGTGGCCGGAACGTTCCTGCACTTCTCCACCGACGGCAAGGTGCTCTACCTGGAGTGCGCCCGCACCGTCCTGCAACCACCCCGACTGGGCTACCACGACGTGGACCGGCTCACCGAGTGGCTACCGGCCACCCACCTCGTACGGCTGCTGACCACCGGCACCCAGACGCTGCTGCGCACCGCCCTCGGCGCACCCGCACGACTGGCCCGTGACCTGCTGCGCGAGGGGCGACACGGGCGACGACAGGCCCGGCTGCGCCGCCTGGCCCGCGAGGACCTGGGCTACGACTACGGCGCCCGCACCGGAGTACGGGAACTGGCCACCGGCACCGGCTACCACAACTACTTCCAGGTCCTCGACGCCGCCAAACACCTCAAGGTCGTCGAACGGCACGTCCTGGCCGCCATCGTCGACTTCCTCGACGCCCGGGGAGTCGACGCCGCGGAGTTCCGCACCCGACAGACCACCATCCTCAACCAGGGAGTGATCCAGACCGGGGGACTGAGCGTGGTCGGCAACCAGGCCGTCGGGGCCGGGGCACGAGCCGACCAGACCAACACCCCCGACCAGGGCACCACCGGTGACACCACCGGCCGGCAGCGACGCGACACCTGAACACAGGGGAGAGGGGAAACCGGTGCCCGACAACCCGGTCAACTACGGCATCCAACAGTCCGGCGGGGTCAGCCAGGTCGGCAACCAGGCCGTCGGCCCCGGCGCGTACGCCGTCGGCGGTGGCCTGACCGCCTCCGGCCCCGCCGACCTCACGGCCCTGCTCACCGGCCTGGTGGAGGTCCTCGACCGGCACCGGGGACACCTTCCGCCCCCGGCCCGGGCCCTCGCCGCCGACCTGCGCGCCGAACTCACCGGCCCACAGCCGGCACCACCGGCCCGGATACGGACCCTGCTCCAGGACCTGGCCGAGGCGGCCGCCCCGGTGACCCCCGTCGCGGTGGCCGTCGCCGAGGTGCTCCGGGCGTGGCAGGGCAGCTGACCGGACCGGGTCAGCCGCCCTCGACCCGCCGCCGGTGGACCCGGCTGGTGTCCACCGGCCGGCTGGGGTCGACGTGCCGGGCGACGTCGGGTTCGTCCGGCCGCAGCGGGACCAGCGCCTCGGTGATCGCGTCGACGATCCGGTCGGTGGCCCGCCGGGCCGCCCCCGGCGCACCGACACGCAGGTCACCCAGGTCGACGGGGGCACCGAAGTGCACCCGGACGACCGGTCGGCGCACCACCGCGCGGGCCACGGCCCGCAGCATCCCCCGGGGCGCCCGGTACGGCAGGACCTCGTGGGATCCCCACTGGGCCACCGGGACGACGGTGACCCCGGTGCCCAGGGCGAGCCGCGCCGCGCCGGTCTTGCCGCGTTCGGGCCACAGGCCGGGGTCGAGTCCGATGCGCCCCTCCGGGTAGAGCAGCACCACCGAGTCGCCGGCGGCCGTCGCGGCGTCGTCCAGGGCCCGCCCGACGGCGGCGGTGCCCCTGTCGACCCGGATGTGCCCGCAGTGCCGCATCGCCGTCCCCACCACCGGGAACCGGAACAGTCCGGCGGTGGCCATGATCCGGGGGGATACCCCCAGCCCGGAGCAGGCGGCGGCCAGCACGATCGGGTCGAACGGGCTGATGTGGTTGGCGGTGAGGATCAGGGGCCCCCGACGCAGGTGCGCGGGGACGTCGCCGGTGACGTGCAGCCGGGCGAGCAGCGCGACCAGGACCCGGGCGAACAGTTGCGCGCCGCGCCACAGCAGGGGCGGCCGCCAGGGGGAGTGCGGGGTGTCCATCAGCGGTCGATGCTGCCATGTGTGCGCCCGGGTGGGCAGCCCGGTAGGCGTCGTGGCGGCGGCGGGACCCGCGTGATCAAGGTCATTGGTCCCGGGACGGTTCGGGACCTCCGTCCCTGCCGATCGGCCTACGACGGGGAGTAGTATCTACTACGCCTTGTAGTATGCAGACCTGGGGGTTCTGGTGGACGCGTTGGACGTCGCCCGCTGGCAATTCGGTGTCACCACCGTCTACCACTTTCTCTTCGTACCACTGACCATCGGACTCTCCGTCCTGGTCGCCATCCTGCAAACCCTCTGGCACCGCACCGGAGACGAAAAATACCTCAAACTCACCAAATTCTACGGCAAGCTCTTCCTCATCAACTTCGCCATGGGCGTCGTCACCGGCATCGTCCAGGAATTCCAGTTCGGCATGAACTGGAGCGACTACTCCCGCTTCGTCGGCGACATCTTCGGCGCACCCCTGGCCATCGAAGCCCTCGTCGCCTTCTTCCTCGAATCCACCTTCATCGGCCTGTGGATCTTCGGATGGGACCGACTACCCCGACGCCTCCACCTGGCCAGCATCTGGGCCGCCGCCATCGGCAGCAACCTCAGCGCCTACTTCATCCTCGCCGCCAACTCCTGGATGCAGAACCCCGTCGGCTACCGCATCAACCCCGACAGCGGACGCGCCGAACTCACCGACTTCGTCGCCGTCCTCACCAACAAAGTCGCCCTCGTCACCTTCCCGCACACCATCTTCGGCAGCTTCCTCGTCGCCGGCAGCCTCCTCGTCGCCGTCGCCGTCTGGCACCTCATCCGCCGCCCCGACAACCCCGACACCCCCGCCTACCGCTTCGCCGCCAAGATGGGCTCCGTCGTCGCCCTGATCTCCACCGCCGGAGTGCTGGTGACCGGCGACATCCAGAGCAAGATCATGACCGAGGTGCAGCCGATGAAGATGGCCGCCGCCGAGGGCCTCTACACCACCGAGAGCCCCGCCGCCTTCTCCGTGCTCACCGTCGGCAGCCTCGACGGCAGCCGGGAGGTCTTCGCCCTCAAGATCCCCTACCTGCTCTCCTTCCTCAGCACCGGGGACCCCAACGGCACCGTCCACGGCATCAACGACCTCCAGGCCCAGTACGCCGCCCAGTACGGCCCCGGCGACTACGCCCCGATCATCCCCGTCGCCTACTGGAGCTTCCGCTTCATGATCGGCTTCGGCCTCGCCGCCGCCGCCATCGCCCTCTGGGTCCTCTGGGCCCAACGCCGAGGCCGCACCCCCCGCAGCCGCTGGCTCCTGCGCGCCGCAGTGATCATGCCCATCCTGCCCCTCCTCGCCAACTCCTTCGGCTGGATCTTCACCGAGATGGGCCGCCAACCCTGGATCGTCTTCGGCGAGATGCTCACCCGCGACGGCGTCTCCCGCAGCGTCAGCCTCACCGAAGTCCTCACCAGCTTCGCCGCCTTCACCCTCATCTACGCCACCCTCGCCGTCGTCGAGGTCAAACTCCTGCTCCGCTACGCCAAAGCCGGCGTACCCGAGATCACCCAACCCACCGAACCCGACGACGACACCGACGACAACGACCGCCCCCTCGCCTTCGCCTACTGACCCCGGAGCCCCACCGTGGACCTCACCACCGTCTGGTTTCTCCTCATCGCCGGCCTCTTCACCGGCTACTTCATCCTCGAAGGCTTCGACTTCGGCGTCGGCATGCTCCTACCCGCCCTCGGCCGCAACGACCGCGAACGCCGAGTCATGATCAACACCATCGGACCCGTCTGGGACGGCAACGAGGTCTGGCTCATCACCGCAGGCGGCGCCATGTTCGCCGCCTTCCCCGAGTGGTACGCCACCCTCTTCTCCGGCTTCTACCTCCCCCTCCTGCTCATCCTCCTCGCCCTCATCATCCGAGGCGTCGCCTTCGAATACCGCCACAAACGACCCGAAGCCTCCTGGAAGAAACGCTGGGACACCGCCATCTTCATCGGCTCCCTCATCCCCGCCATCCTCTGGGGCGTCGCCTTCGCCAACATCCTGCGCGGCGTACCCCTCGACGCCGACCACGAATACATCGGCGGCCTCACCGACCTCCTCAACCCCTACGCACTCCTCGGCGGCGCCACCACCGCCACCCTCTTCGCCACCCACGGCGCCGTCTTCATCGCCCTCAAAACCGTCGGCGACATCCGCCACCGCGCCCGCACCCTCGCCCTCCGCCTCGGCCTCGCCGCCGCCGCCCTCGCCACCACCTTCCTCACCTGGACCCTCACCATCCGCCACAACACCGCCGCCACCACCCTCGCCGTCACCGCCGCCCTCGCCCTCCTCGCCGGCCTCGCCGCCACCCGCGCCCGCCGCGAAGGCTGGGCCTTCACCGGCACCGCCCTGGCCATCGCCCTCACCGTCGCCACCCTCTTCACCGCCCTGTTCCCCAACGTCCTACCCTCCACCGCCGACCCCACCGGCACCCTCACCGCCACCAACGCCGCCTCCACCCACTACACCCTCACGATCATGACCTGGGTCGCCGTCCTGTTCACCCCCGTCGTCCTGGCCTACCAAGGCTGGACCTACTGGGTCTTCCGCAAACGCATCGGCGTCGCCCACATCCCCCAGAACTGACCCACCCACACCACGGCCCCGGTACGCCACCCACGCGCACCGGGGCCGACCCACACCCACCACAGCAGAACGGCCGCGCCGGAGAAGAAACCCCCTCCCACACGGCCGCCCACACCCACCGCAGGATCAACCCGCCTCGCGCAACTCCGCCAACCGCGCCTCGATCTCCGCCAACTCCGCCCGCAACTTCTCCGCCTGCTGCTCCGCCTCCGACCGCTCCACCGCCATGATCTGCTCCACCGCCTCCTGCACCCCCGGAACATCCACCAACGCCACCATCCGCAACGCCTCCGCCGGCTTCACCACGTACGGCTTCGCCAACGACTTGCTGCCCTGCTGCGCCGCCACCGTCCACTCACCCTCCGCATAGGCCAACGTCACCGTCAACCCCGCCGGCGGCTTCGGCTTCGCCGCCTTCACCACCCGCCGCGCCGGCTTCGCCTCCGCCGCCTCCACCGTCTCCACCCTCGACTCCTCCCGCTGCTGCTGCCGGGGCACCGGCGGCCGCTGATCCAACACGAACTCCGGCTCCACCGGCTTCGACTCCACCACCTCCGGCTCGACCTCCACCTTCGGCTCCGCCACCCGACGCCCCGCACCCCGAGGCGCCACCGCCACGTCACCGGGGGAGAAGGGCAACTCGTCACGCCCGAACCGGACCACCACGAACTCGTCCGACACCGCAGGATCGGTCAACTCCACCACCTGCCCCACCTGCCCGACGACCTGCCCCGCCGACGCGGTGAACACCACCTTCGGCTTACGCCCCGCCGCCAGAGCCTCCCGGATGCTCTGCACCTCGTCAGTGGACAAACCCTCGCCGCCGGCACCCATCAGCAACCTCTTCTTCCGTACACCTGTCTGAACCCTGCCTTGATACCAGCCACCTCAGACACCCACCACGCCGGGGATCAACCCCCCAACACCCGCAACGCCGCATCCGCGTGCTCGTTCATCTTCAACTCGCTGTGCACCACCCCCAACACCCGCCGATCCACCCCGATCACGAACGTCATCCGCCGCGTCCCCAACGGACCCAACGGCAACCGCCGCCGCACCCCGAACCGCTGCGCCACCACCCCCTCCTCGTCGGACAACAACGGATAGTCGAAACCGTGCCGGTCGGCGAACTCCGCCTGCCGCGCCACCGGATCCCGACTGATCCCCACCCGCGTCGCCCCCACCGCCGCGAACTCCGCCGCCAGATCCCGGAAGTGGCAACTCTCCACCGTGCACCCCCGCGTCAGCGCCGCCGGGTAGAAGAACAACACCACCGGCCCCGACTCCAGGAACTCCGACAACCGACGCGGCACACCCGCCTGGTCCGGCAGCTCGAAGTCCTCCACCACGTCACCGACATCCACCATCACGCACCTCCACACCTCGACGACCATCCGGCAGGGCCGGGGGAGACCCCTCTGAGGACCACCCGCCGACACGACCCCGTCACGGTAGCCTCACCGCCACCACCCACGGCAGGGGGAAGACAGTGCCACCATTGACCATCGTCACCGGCGGGGGACGCGGCATCGGCGCCGCCACCGCCCGCCGCCTCGCCACCGACGGCCACGACGTCGTCATCTGCTACCGCCGCGACCACGACTCCGCCGCCGCCGTCCTCGCCGACATCCACGCCACCGGCCGACGCGGTCTCGCCCTGCCCGTCGACACCACCGACCCCGACGCCGTCACCGACCTTTTCGACGCCGCCGCCGACCTCGGCCCGATCACCGGCCTGGTCAACAACGCCGGCGTCACCAGCCCCATCGGACCCCTCGCCGACCTCCACGTCGAGGACCTGCGCCGCGTCGTCGACGTCAACGTCGTCGGCTACCTCCTCTGCGCCCGACAGGCCGCCCGCCGCCTACCCACCGGCGGCGCCATCGTCAACATCTCGTCGGTCGCCGCCGCCCTCGGCAGCCCAGGGGAGTACGTCCACTACGCCGCCGCCAAGGCCGCCGCCGAGACCCTCACCGTCGGCCTGGCCAAGGAACTCGCCCCCCGGGGCATCCGGGTCAACGCCGTCGCACCCGGCATCGTCCGTACCGAGATCCACGCCGTCTCCGGCGTGCCCGACCGGCCCGAGCGCGCCGCCGGGCGGATCCCGCTGGGACGGCCCGGCGAACCCGACGAGGTGGCCGCCGCCGTGGCGTGGCTGCTCGGCCCGGAGGCCTCGTACACCACGGGGACGATCCTGCGGGTCTCCGGAGGGCTGTGAGAGAGCCACTTCCCAGCGGTACGGCTCACATTCGATAATGCACATTATGTAAAGTTGACCTGGTCGGGGGTCCCCGACCGGGGATCTGGGTGTCACGTGGCGCAGTGCCGTCGGACCGGCACCCACTCCGCAGCCGTCGACTGCTGCGCCCGCAGGTGGTCACGCATCAGCGACCGAGACCCACCGCGGACCGGCACGCCGACATCGCCACCACCGACGCCGGCTTGTCTGTCGCCGGCTCGGCAGTCGGCCGGCCCCGAGGTCCGCAGGCCCGGCCCCCACTCGACCGTCCGCACCGGCTCCACCACCACCCCGTCGAGACCACGGCACCCCGACCCCCTGCCGGCTCCCGATCCACATGAGAATCCTGCATAATATCCCTTATGCAGGATAAGTCGGATACGTCGGTGGAGCGGCTCGTCGAGGATTTCCTGACCGCACGGGCCACCCGTAAGCCCTCCCCGCACACCCTGGCCGCGTACCGCCGGGACCTGCTCACCGTCCTCGCCCTGGTCGGCGAGGAGAGCACCCCTCCCCTCCCCCTCGCCGAGGTCCACCTCGTCGACCTCTCCCCCCGGGTCCTGCGGGCGGCGTTCGCGCGGTTCGCCGCGCCCCGGGCGGCGGCGTCGGTGCACCGGGCCTGGTCGAGTTGGAACGCCTTCTTCACGTTCCTGGTCGCCGAACAGGTCGTGGCCGGCAATCCGATGCCGGCGGTGGGGCGCCCCCGGGCTCCACTCCCCCAGCCCAAGCCGCTGCGTGGGGAGGACACCCCGGAGCAGTTGCTGGCGTCGGTGGCGAGGGAGGACGGTCGGCAGCGGGACCCGTGGCCGGAGCGCGACGTGGCGGTGCTGGCGTTGGCGTTGTGCGCGGGGTTGCGGCTGTCGGAGTTGTTGGCGCTGCGGGTGTCGTCAGTGGGTGGGCGGGCCGGTGAGCGGCGGGTGGAGGTGTCGGGTAAGGGGGGTCGTCCCCGGGTGGTGCCTGTGGAGCCGGAGTTGGACGAGGTGGTGGTGGCCTACCTGGACAGTCGGGTACGGCGGTTCGGTGGCCGTAGTGTCCGGCCGGATTCGCCGTTGTTGGTGGATCGGCGGGGTGAGCCGCTGCGGCGGGGTGGTCTGCAGTATCTGGTGGATTCCTGTTACCGGCGGGCCGGGATCGGTGATCGGGTGCCGGCGGGTGCCCGGTTGCACGCGTTGCGGCACACGTTCGCGACGCGGTTGGCCGAGGACGGGGCGAGTGCGGCGGAGATCATGCGGTTGTTGGGGCACGCGTCGTTGGCGTCGTCGCAGACGTACATCGAGGTGACGGCGGGTCAGCAGCGGGCGGCGGTGCGGTCGAACCGTACTCATCGGGTGTTGTCGGGGTTGTGGGGTGGGGTCTAAGGGACGTCTCGTAACTCGGTGACGGGTCCATGGTGGATCATGTTGGGGTGCAGGTGATCTCGGCAGCTCGCCCGGAGTGGATCGTCCCGT
>NZ_JBEPEQ010000119.1:0-16397 GCF_040300925.1 Micromonospora sp. NPDC000207 | reverse complement strand
CCCGGAGGGTGGCCGTGGTGCGGGGGCGGGTGGCTCAGCGGTGGGTGCGGTCGTAGTGGCCGGCGCGGATCTCGCGGAGGGCCTGGCGGCGGACCGGGCCGGTGAGGGTGTCGACGTAGAGGCGTCCGGCGAGGTGGTCGGTCTCGTGTTGCAGGGCGCGGGCGAGGAATCCGTCGGCGGTGATGGTGCGGGGTTCGCCGTGCTGGTCGAGGCCGTGGGCGGTGACGTGGCGGGCGCGCCGGGTGGGGAAGTACAGGCCGGGGATGGACAGGCAGCCCTCGTCGTCGTCGTCGGTGTCGTCGGACAGGTCGAGGGTGGGGTTGACGAGGTGGCCGCGGTGGCCGTCGGCGTCGTAGACGAAGACCTGGGCGTTGACGCCGATCTGGGGTGCGGCGACGCCGGCGCGTCCGGGGGCGCCGAGCAGGGTGTCCATCAGGTCGGTGACGAGGGCGCGCAGGTCGGCGTCGAAGGTGGTGACGGGGTCGTTGGGGGTGCGTAGGACGGGGTCGCCGATGATCCGGATGGGCCGCATGGTCATGGCTGGCAAGGGTAGTCGGCGGGTTTCGTCGGTGGTGGGGTGCCGGCGAGCAGGGCGCGCAGGGGTGCGGCCTTGGCGGCGGCTTCGGCGACTTCGGCGGTGGGGTCGCTGTCCCAGGTGATGCCGCCGCCGGCCCACAGGTGCAGGCGGTCGGTGTCGGTGGCGGCGGTGCGGATGGTGAGGCCGAGGTCGAGGTGGCCGGGGGCGATCCAGCCGAGGGCGCCCATGCCGGCGCCGCGGCCGGTGGGTTCCAGGGCGGCGATGTGGTGCAGGGCGGCGCGTTTGGGGGCGCCGGTGACGGAGCCGCCGGGGCAGACGGCGTGGAGGAGGTCGGCGAGGCCGATGCCGGGGGCGAGGGTGGCGGAGACGGTGGATTCGGCCTGCCAGAGGTCGCACCAGCGGCGGACGGCGTAGAGCTGGTCGACGGTGACGGTGCCGGTGTGGGCGATGTGGGCGAGGTCGTTGCGTTCGAGGTCGACGATCATGATGTGTTCGGCGCGTTCCTTGGCCGAGGTGAGCAGGTCGTGGCGGCCGGCGGGGGTGGCGGGGCGGGTGCCTTTGATGGGGCGGGTGAGGACGCGGTCGGCGGTGACCTCGACGAGGGTTTCCGGGGAGGCGCAGCCGATGGCCCAGCCGTCGCCGGTGAGGGTGCCGCCGTAGCGGGCGCCGGGGAGGGTGGCCAGTCGGGTCAGGGCGGGTAGGGGGTCGCCGTGGTAGGGGGCGCTGGCGTGGCCGACGAGGTTGACCTGGTAGACGTCGCCGCGTCCGATGGCGTCGCGGACGGCCTGGACGGCGTGGGCGTGGGCGTGGGGGTTCCAGCTGTCGTGCCAGGGTCCGAGGGTCCAGGTGGTGGTGGGTGGTGGTGGGGTGTGGGGGGTGGGTCGGGTGGTGTGGTGGTAGACGACGGCGACGACGTCGGGGAGGGTGGGGGCGGGTTCGGTGGGGGTGGGTACGCCGAGGAGGTGGGCGCCGGCGGCGGCGGAGACGTAGAGGGCGGCGCCGCAGACCTGGCCGGGGCGGTGGTCGCCGGGGGTGGTGGGGCGGGTGAGGTCGGTGACGGGTAGGCCGTGGTGGGTGAGGAAGTCCTGGACGGCGGTGAGGGGGTCGCCGCCGTCGGTGTGGTGCCACTGCCAGCGGTCTCGTTCGGTGAGGTGGGGTCGGCATCCGGTGGGGATGGCGGGGACGTCAATCAATCGCTGTGGGAGCGTTTCCACGCCACTCGGTCCGACCTTCCTCATCCGTTCAGCGGATTTCCGACGCGCCACGGTGAAAGCCGCTCGATGCGACGCGCCGCGACTTGGTACTGTGCGTCACTGGTTGTGTGAACCATGACACAGTGCCCCCACAGTCCGGAGAACCCGATGTGCCAGCACCAAACCACCTGCCCCTCCGCTGACGCGACCGACCGGGAGGCCGCCCGCGCCATCGCCTGCTTCCCCGAACAGGGCTGGAGTCTGCTCTGCAACGGGGTGATCCTTTTCGAGGACACCGGCGAGTTGCTGCCCGACGGCCGCAGCATCGCCCCCCACCGCGGCCCGGCCCGTCACGCCCTGGTCGCCTGACCCCTCACCCACCGTCACCGGTGGTCTCCGCCCCGCCCGGGACGGCCGCGCCGCAGCGTACGTCAGTCCTCGAACGCCTGCGGCGACGGGCAGGAACACATGAGGTTCCGGTCACCGTAGGCCCCGTCGACCCGCCGTACCGGCGGCCAGTACTTCCCCGTCCGGTCCACGCCGCTCGGGTACGCCCCCACCGACCGCGGATACGGGTGGGACCACTCGTCGGCCGACACCATCGCCGCGGTGTGCGGGGCGTTCGACAGCGGGCTGTCCTCGCGGGGCCACTGCCCCGACGCCACCCGGTCGATCTCGTCGCGGATCGCGATCATCGCGTCGCAGAACCGGTCCAGCTCCGCCAGGTCCTCGCTCTCGGTCGGCTCCACCATCAACGTCCCCGCCACCGGGAACGACATCGTCGGCGCGTGGAACCCGTAGTCGATCAGCCGTTTTGCGACGTCGTCGACAGTCACCCCCGACGCCTTCGTCAACGGCCGCAGGTCCAGGACGCACTCGTGGGCCACCAGGCCCTTGTTCCCGGCGTACAGGACCGGGAAGGACGCCCGCAGCCGCGCCGCCACGTAGTTGGCCGCCAGGACCGCCACCCCGGTCGCCCGGGTCAACCCCGCCGGCCCCATCATCCGCAGGTACGCCCACGGGATCGGCAGGATCCCCGCCGACCCGTACCGGGACGCCGAGATCGCCGGTCGACCCGGCCCGTGCTCCCCCACCGGGTCACCCGGCAGGAACGGGGCCAGGTGGGCGCGGACCGCCACCGGCCCCACCCCCGGGCCGCCCCCGCCGTGCGGGATGCAGAACGTCTTGTGCAGGTTCAGGTGTGACACGTCCGCCCCGAACCGGCCCGGCTTGGCGTACCCCACCAGGGCGTTGAGGTTCGCCCCGTCCACGTACACCTGACCGCCGGCGTCGTGGACCTTCGCGCACAGCTGCGCGATGCCCGTCTCGTACACCCCGTGCGTCGACGGGTACGTCACCATGATCGCCGCCAGGGCGTCCCGATGCGTGTCGATCTTCGCGTCCAGGTCCACCAGGTCCACGTCGCCGTCGGCGTCACACGCCACCACGACCACCCGCATCCCGGCCATCACCGCGCTCGCCGCGTTGGTGCCGTGCGCCGACGACGGGATCAGACACACGTCGCGGTGCCCCTGGCCCCGGTCGGCGTGGTACGCCCGGATCGCCAGCAACCCGGCCAGTTCCCCCTGCGACCCGGCGTTGGGCTGCACACTGACCGCGTCGTAGCCGGTCACCTCCGCCAACCAGCCCTCCAGCTGACCGATCAGCTCCCGGTACCCGACGGTCTGCTCCGCCGGTGCCATCGGGTGCACGTCGGCGAACTCCGGCCAGGTGACAGCCGCCATCTCGGTGGTGGCGTTGAGCTTCATCGTGCACGACCCCAGCGGGATCATCCCCCGGTCCAGGGCGTAGTCGAAGTCCGCCAACCGCCGCAGGTACCGCAGCATCGCCGTCTCCGACCGGTGGGTGTGGAACACCGGGTGGGTCAGCATCGGGGTGGTCCGGGTCAAACCGGCGGGCAGAACCCCGGCGGGGTCACCGGCCACGGCCGGCACCGCAGTGCCCAGGGCCGCCGCGAAGGCCTCCCACACCGCGTCCAGGTGCGCTCCCACTGTCGTCTCGTCGCAGGCGACCCCGACCAGGTCGGCGTCGACCAGCCGGACGTTCACACCCCGCGCCGCGGCCTGCGCCACCACCTGCTCCGCCCGGCCCGGCACCCGCAGCAGCACCGTGTCGAAGAACGCGTCGTGCACCACCTGCACCCCGTCGACGGCCGCCAACCCCGCCGCCAACCGCACCGCGTGCCGGTGGGTGCGCCGGGCGATCGCCCGCAGCCCCTCCGGGCCGTGGTACACCGCGTACATGCCGGCCATCACCGCCAGCAGCACCTGCGCGGTGCAGATGTTGCTGGTCGCCTTCTCCCGCCGGATGTGCTGCTCCCGGGTCTGCAACGCCAACCGGTACGCCGGTGCGCCCGCCGCGTCCCGGGACACCCCCACCAGGCGTCCCGGCAGCATCCGCTCCAAACCGGAACGGACCGCCAGGTAACCGGCGTGGGGGCCACCGAAGCCCATCGGCACCCCGAACCGTTGGGTGGTGCCCGCCGCGATGTCAGCGCCGATCTCCCCCGGCGGGCGCAGCAACGTCAACGCCAGCAGGTCCGCCGCGACGCACACCACCGCCCCGACCCGGTGGGCCGCCGTGACCAGCGGCTCGTGGTCGCGTACCCGCCCCGACGCCCCCGGGTACTGCAGGTGCAGGCCGAAGAACTCCGCCGGCAGCCCGTCGGTGTCGACGTCGACGACCCGCACCTCGATCCCCAGCGGCTGCGCCCGACCGGCGATCACCGCGACGGTCTGCGGCAGGGTGTCGGCGTCGACGACGTACACCGGGCTGGTGCTCTTCGACGCCCGGCGGGCCAGGGTCATCGCCTCCGCCGCCGCCGTGGCCTCGTCGAGCATCGACGCGTTGGCCGTGGCCAGCCCGGTGAGGTCGGTCACCACGGTCTGGAAGTTCAGCAGCGCCTCCAGCCGGCCCTGACTGATCTCCGGCTGGTACGGGGTGTACGCCGTGTACCAGGCCGGGTTCTCCAGCACGTTGCGGCGGATCACCGCCGGGGTGTGCGTGCCGTGGTAGCCCAACCCGATCATCGACACCGCGACGGTGTTGCGTGCTGCCAGCTCCCGCAGCTGCGCCACCGCCTCGGCCTCACCGACCGGGGCGGGCAGGTCCAGGTCGCCGTGCCAGCGGATCGACTCCGGGATCGCCGCGTCCATCAGTTCGTCGACCGAGTCGTAGCCGACGACGTCCAACATGCGACGCTGCGCGTCCTGATCGGGGCCGACGTGCCGGTCGGCGAACTGTTCCGAGGTCATGGGAGTGGCACCTTCCAGGGGCTGAGGTCGACACGTCGGCCTCCCCCTGAGTCACCCCCGCACACTCGGTGCGGACGCTCCACAGTGCCTGCCCACGAGGTCCTTTTGCCTGAGAGGTTCCGGGGAGGATATGCCCCTTCGGCGCCGCCGACACCTCGGCGGTCTCTCCCCCGTGGGTGATACCGGCAAGGTCAACGCTACCAGCGGCCCGCCCACCCCGGCACGTCGTCCCCGCCGCAGCCGCTCACACCGCCACCGGGTGGGGTGCCGCGGTGACCGGCCCGGCACCGGTCAGCCGGTCGGCCAGGACCGGAAGGAGCACCCCCAGGGGGCCGTCCCAGCGCAGCGCCGCATACCCGTCCCCCCGGGTCGGCCCCTGGTTGACGATCACCACCGGGATGCCCTGTTTCGCCGCCCGGATCACGAACCGGCGACCCGACATCACCGTCAGCGACGACCCCAGGACCAGCACCGACCTGGCCTGCTGCACCAGGGAGAAACACCGGGCCACCCGGGGTGCCGGCACCGTCTCCCCGAAGAACACCACGTCGGGTTTGAGGATCCCCCCACACGTCGTGCAGTCCACGGTCCGGAACGCGGCCACCTGCCCGTCGTCGAGGTCGACGTCGCCGTCGGGGTTCACCGCCGTCACCTGCGCCCCGAACCCCGGGTTGGCCGCCTGCAACCGCCGGTCCAGGTCCTGTCGCGAGGACCTGTCACCGCAGCCCAGACAGACCACCCGGTCGAGGCGGCCGTGCAACTCCACCACCGCCCCGGACCCGGCGGCGGTGTGCAACCCGTCGACGTTCTGGGTGATCACCCCCGACACCAGCCCCGTCTCCTGCATTCGGGCCACGGCCCGGTGTCCCGCGTTCGGGGCGGCCCGGGACACCAGCCGCCACCCCAGGTGACTGCGGGCCCAGTACCGCCGTCGTGCCACCGGGTCACCGGTGAACGTCTCGTACGTCATCGGGGTGTGCCGGCGGGCCACCCCGCTGGGCCCCCGATAGTCGGGGATCCCCGACTCGGTGGACAACCCCGCGCCGCTGAGCACCACCACCCGACCGGCTCCCAACAGCCCGGCCACCGCCTCGACCATCTCCGTCACCCGTCCATGCTGCCTCAGCGGCCCGGCCACCGGCCACGCCCCTTCGGCGGTGTCCCCCGCGCGGACACCGCCCGCAGCCGCTACGTTGACCGGTATGCGTGTCGTCATCGCCGGAGGCCACGGCAAGATCGCCCGACTGCTCGGACAGGACCTCGCCGCCCGCGGCGACACCCCCGTCGGTCTGGTCCGCAACCCCGACCACGTCGGTGCGCTCACCGCCGACGGCATCCGACCCGTCCTCTGCGACCTGGAACACAGCACCGTCGAGGAGGTCGCCGCGCACCTGGCCGACGCCGACGCGGTGGTCTTCGCCGCCGGGGCCGGACCCGGCAGCGGGGCCGCCCGTAAGGACACCGTCGACCGGGGTGCCGCCAGCCTCCTCGCCGACGCCGCCCACACCGCCGGGGTACGCCGCTACCTGCTGGTGTCGTCGATGGGCGTCGACCGGGACCCGGCGCCCGGCACCGACGAGGTGTTCGCCGCCTACCTGCGGGCCAAGAAGGCCGCCGAGGACGACCTGACCGGCCGGGACCTCGATGTGACGGTGCTGCGGCCCGGCCGGCTCACCGACGACAAGCCGACGGGGCGGGTCACCCTCGCCCGGCACGTCCCGTCCGGGGCGGTCAGCCGCGCCGACGTCGCCCACGTGCTGCGTGTCCTGCTCGACCGGCCCGGCACCGCCGGGATCACCGTGGAGCTCGTCGGCGGGGACACGACCGTCGACGACGCGGTCACCGCCGCCGTCGACGCCTGACCCGCAGACGCCGGTCGCCGGGCCGGGGTCAGCCCGCCCGGCGGCGGGCCCGCCGCGCCGCCAACTCGTCGCCCGCGACCTCCGACCCGACCGGTTCGGGGCCGTCCACCACCGCAGGCTCCGCCGGCAGGTGCGACAGCGAACCCTGGACCTCCTTGAACGCGCCACCGATCGCGATGCCGAACACACCCTGCCCACCCTGGAGCAGGTCGACGACCTCCTCCGGTGACCGGCACTCGTACACCGTCGTACCGTCGGAGATCAACGTGATGCCGGCCAGGTCGGCCACGCCCCGCGACCGCAACGCCTCGATCGCCTTGCGGATGTTCTGCAGGGACACCCCCGCGTCCAACAGCCGCTTCACGACCTTCAACACCACCAGGTCGCGGAACGAGTACAACCGGGCGGTACCGGACCCGGAGGCGTCACGCACGCTCGGCACCACCAGCGCCGTCCGCGCCCAGTAGTCCAACTGCCGATAGCTGATACCCACCGCGTGACAGGCAGTCACACCCCGATACCCCACCGAACCGTCACTGTCCGTCATCGTGTCCGGCGGTGTGCCGTCCGGTTGACGCTGATGAACACCCGGATCGGAATCTCGCGGCTCATGCATCCCGACAACCTCCCCGCCCGTGCGGTGACACGTCGTTTCCGGGACGTGCACCCCTCGACACGGCAACCCTATAGCGACCATGAAGAGTTACCACGGAGAAACCACCGCGACACGCCGCGCAGCGACACTCACCGACCCCACACCACCCGCCGTCACCCTCAGTCACCGGGCCGTGTCGGGGTGGGTCGTCAGCCCGCGAAGTCCTCCGGACTCACCTGCTCCAGGAACTCGCGGAACTTCTCCACCTCGTCCTCCTGCTCGTCGGGGATCACGATCCCCGCCTCGCTGAGGACCTGCTCCGCACAACGAATCGGTGCCCCCACCCGCAACGCCAACGCGATCGAGTCACTCGGCCGGGCCGACACCCGCACCCCGTCACCGATCAGCAGATCCGCGTAGAAGACGCTCTCCTTCAGCTCGGTGATCTCCACCGCCCGCAACGGCGCCTCCAGCGCCGACAGCACGTCACGCAGCAGGTCGTGCGTCAACGGACGAGCCGGTTTGACCCCCTGCTGCTCGTAGGCGATCGCCGTCGCCTCGACCGCACCAATCCAGATCGGCAGGTAGCGGTCGCCCTCGACCTCCCTGAGCAGGACGATCGGCTGGTTGCTGGGCAGCTCCACCCGAACTCCGACCACGCTCAGCTCGCGCACCGCCGCCTCCGTGTCGTCGTCACTCATATGCCCGCACCGCGCCCTTCCCCGCCACGGTACACGGACCGCGAACAGGCTGTGGAACGCGTCACCAGCCCATACACCACGCCAGAACGAGTTACCCCGGCAAGCCTACGACACGCCCACCGGGGCCGATCACCACGCACGACCAACCCCACCACCGGCACACCCGAGGCAGGACGCGGGCCGACCCTCACCGACCCAACGTCGACCGCAACCCCACCCGCACCAACGCCGCGTGCAACTGCTGCGACAACGCGACCAACTCCCGCGCCGTCTCCGCAGCCCGCGCCCGCGCCGCCGGATCACTCTGCCGCGCCAACGGGGCCACCAACTGCGCGAACAAGCCCACCTCACGGTCGGCCGCCGTCCGGTACCCCCGCAGGTGCCGGGGCTGGATCCCGTACACCGCCAGACCCGCCACCGCCCGCGCGATGATCAACGCGTCGCCGTCGTACCAGCCCGGCGGATCCGACACGACGATCCCGAGCCGCTCCAACTCGACAAGCGTCGACTCGTCGATCCCACTACGCGCGACCAGGTCGACCCGACCCAACCGCACCTGACCGGCCTCCGCCGGCTCAGCGGTCCGGCCCGGCACCTCACCACCCGGACCCACCGCCACCAACGTCGGCCGCGGCGGACCCGGGCCGTCCACCGACCCGTCCCACCCCGCGAGCTGCTCACGGATCACCCGCAACGGCAGATACTGGTCCCGCTGCGCGGTCAGCACGAACCGCAACCGCGCCACGTCGTCCCAGCTGTACTTCCGGTAACCCGCGGCAGTCCGCTGCGGCTCCACCAGGCCCTCGGCCTCCAGGAACCGCAACTTGGAAATGGTGATGTCCGGGAAGTCGGCCCGCAGTTGAGACAACACCTCGCCGATACTCATCAGCGGATGCGCCCGGGCCGCCCCCGGCGGCGTCGAAGCCGCAGGCTCGTTCACCCCCGGCCGGCCCCCTCCTCCGGACGCGGACCGGCGATGAACACCACCCGGAACTTCCCGATCTGCACCTCGTCGCCATTGCTCAACGTAGCCGCCTCCACACGCTCACGGTTCACGTACGTACCGTTCAAGCTACCCACGTCCCGGACCGTGAACGTGCCACCGTCCCGGTGGAACTCCGCGTGCCGCCTCGACACCGTCACGTCATCGAGGAAGATGTCACTGTCGGGGTGCCGCCCACTGGTCGTCACGTCATGGTCCAACAAGAACCGGGCACCCGCATTCGGGCCCCGCCGAACCACCAGCAAAGCCATTCCCGGCGGCAACGAACTGGACATCCGGCTCGGCACCACATCGGTGTCCGGCCCCTCCAGCACTTCGTCGAGCGAACCGAGATTGAGCGTCGAAGTGACGTCGAGTGGGGGGAACTCGTCGCCTGGGCGCGTCATGGGACCACCTCACGGATCAGATCGGTCGCGTCGGGTAAGGGCGAGTCTGGCCGCCGGGCAGTGCAACACCCGGCGGCTGGCTCTCCCCTGCCAGGGAAGGCAATTCCGCAACGCTCAACTATTGGATTCTCGGTCAACTGGGCGAGCCTAGCCAGCACCGAAATGCAGGGCAACCGGACGCGCGGGAAACGACTCCCGCCACGAACCCGGCCCGACTCAACCCTCGATGAGGTCACGGTAGGCCGCAGCGGACAACAAACCCTCCACCGCAGCCACGTCGTCGCAGGTGATCTCCACCAACCACCCCGCACCGTACGGGTCTGTGTTGATCACCTCAGGGGTGTCGGACAACACGTCGTTGCGCGCCGACACGGTGCCACCGACCGGCGCGTAGATCTCCGACACACTCTTCGTCGACTCGATCTCGCCCAACGAGTCACCGGCGGCCACCACGGCACCGACCTCCGGCAACTGGACGAACACGATGTCGCCCAGCGCGTCCTGCGCGTAATGGGTGATCCCCACCCGCACAGCCCTGCCGTCACCCACCACCCACTCGTGCTCAGCGGTGTACCGCAGATCCTCAGGAATCACCAGACGCGTCCTTCATCCATCGGTGCACCGGCGGGAAACCGGTGCCGGCCGCGCCGGTCACGAGACCGGACGGGCGTGCTCCAGCTTGGTCGGCTCGTGCAGCGCCGAAACCTCGACGACCTCACGCTCCTCGACGATCACGTTACCGCCGGCACGCTGAACCGCAGCGACCACCCCGCCCGGAATGCGCAACGCCGTACGCATGGTGTCCGGCTCACCGATCACCAGGATCGTGTACGGCCCCGACAACCGCCGCCCGTCCACCGACAACCCCCCACCCTCGGCGTCGAGGAAATACGTCGACGCCACCACCCGCACCGGATCCCCACCCCGCCCGGAGATCTGCATCGCCTCCGCACCCGCACCCCGCAGCTCCTGCACCGCGTCCAGGATCCGGAACGCCTCCACCGGCGTCGACACCGACTCGAACCGCACCGACAACCCCGGCCCCGCCGCCGGCAACGTACCCGCCAGGATCCCCAACTCGTCGGCCCGCCGCGTCGCCTCCTCCAACGCCGCCTGCCGGCCCTCCACACCCGAGGTCAACTGCCGCTGGCTGTCCTCCAACGCCGCGATGTCCTGCCGGAGCCGGTTCTCCCGCTGATCCAGGTCCGACAGGATCCGCACCAGGTCCTCCTGCCGCGCCGCCGCCAACGACCCGTCCGTCGACGTCGTCTTCAACTGCACCGCCAAGGTGAACCCCAGCAACGCCAACAACACCGCGATCACCACACCGGCCGACCCGAACCGCCACCGCGGCCCGTCCTGCGCAGACGCCGACAGGTCCACCGTCTCCGCGTCCCCGTCGAGGTCGGGGTCGGAGTCGGAGTCGGGGTCGTCCGCAGGGGTGGTGGACCCCGGCGTCACCGGAGCAGACACCCCGGCACCCCCCGGGACCGGCGGATCCGCCTCCCGTCCCGCCGGCGTCAGGTCACTGACCTCGTCCGCCGACGGCGCCTGCGGCCGCGGATCCGGGCCAGGAGACGATCCCACCGGCCGCCCCGCACCCGACGGCCAACCCGTACCCGTATCGGTGTGCTCGTCGCTCACGCCACCAACCTACGCCCGGAACAGGTGCCGGCGAATCGCCGCCACATTGCCGAAGATCCGCACCCCCAACACCACCACCACACCGGTGGACAACTGCCCACCCACACCCAACTGGTCACCCAGATACACGATCAACCCCGCCACCAGCACGTTCGAGATGAACGACACCACGAACTGCTTGTCGTCGAAGATCCGGTCCAACTTCGCCCGCACCCCACCGAACACCGCATCCAACGCCGCCACCACCGCGATCGGCAGATACGGCTGCAACGCCGCCGGAACCGTCGGATCCAGATACAACCCGAGCACCACACCGGCCAGCAACGCCAGCACCGCGATCACCGGCCACCTCCAGAAGGACTGGGAGACGTCCGCGACCCGGACGACTCAGAACTGCCCGACGGACTCGGATCCACCGGCGGCCCCGCCCACCGCAACCGCGGCTCCGCCGCCGCCGGCAACGTCAGATCCTTCGCCACCCGCACCCCGAACGACAACCCCGTCTTCGACGCCACCTGACGCATCAACGCCGACGCGGCAGAGCCCTCGAACCGCTGCCGCATCTCACCCGGACCGATCGCCGACACCTCGTACGGCCCCGTCACCGGCCGGAAATCCACCAGGATCGCATCCCCCGCCGACCTGATCGTCGACGTCGCCGTCAACCGCTGACCATTGATCGACACCGCCTCCGCCCCCGCACCCCACAACGCGTTCGCCACCCGCTGAAGATCGCTGTAGATCACCCGATCCGGCCCCGCCCCACCATCGGCCGCCCCCGTCACCGCATCCTGATCGTCACGGGCGTCAGCCAACCGCACCACCACACCGTCACCCCGCACCCGACCCACCCCCGTGCCCGCCTCCAACTCCCGCAACCGCGCCGCCTCCGAACCACCCAACGCCTGCACCCGCAACCGACCCACCTCGTCGCGCAACGCATCCGCCCGCTCACTCAACCGGTCGGACTCCTCCTCACGCTCCCGGATCTGCTGCACCAACCCCGCCCGCGCCTGAGCCCGCCCCGGCTCCTCCGCCACCGTCTGCCGATACGCCACCGCCAACAGGAAACCCACCACCACCAACACCACAGCCGACACCGACCGCGCCGGCCACACCGGCGCCCCCGCCACCCGACTCCGAGCCGCGTCCTCGTACCCCGGATCCAACGGATTACGGAACAACTCCGTCAGGAAATCCGGCGCGTACGTCCGATCCCTACGCCCCCGACCCGAACCCGAATCGCTCACGACGCCACCCCACGCCGCACCGACCGCACCAACCGGCCGGCCTGCACCACGTACAACGCCCCCGCCACCCAGTACAGGACCAGACCCCACCAGGCCAACGCCCACCCCGCCGACGACGCCGACACCGACGTGTCCGGCACCGCCGAGGCCAACAACAGCAACGGAAACGCCGCCAACAACAGGAACGTCGCAGTCTTACCCACGTAGTGCACCGGCGGCGGACCGTACCCGTGCCGGCGCAGCACCGCCAACGACCCCAACAACAACAACTCCCGGCCGAACAGCGCCACCGTGAACTCCCACGGCACCACCTCCCGCGCCGTGAACGCCAACACCGTGGCCAGGATGTACAACCTGTCGGCGAACGGATCCAACAACTCCCCGAGCCGACTCACCTGACGCAGCCGCCGGGCCACCCACCCGTCCACCCAGTCCGTGGTGCCCCCGACCGCCAACACCACGATCGCCGCCACGTCCGCCTCGACCACCAGGAACAGATACAGGAACAGCGGCACGCCCAACAGCCGCACGAAACTGATCACGTTCGGCAGGGTCAGGACCCGGTCACCGACCACCGACGGCCCCGCCTCGGGCGACGGCTGCTGCTGCGCGGGCCGACCCGACACCGAACCTCCCCCCGCGGGCACACGCCCCGCCCACCTCACAAGACCGGAAAAGGCGGGCACCCGGACGCGGTACCACCGCCGAGGCCGCTCCCGGCCCCCGACGGGACCCTCGCCTGTTGCCGCCCGATCGGTCGACCGAAGGCGGGTGACTTGCGCTGCCACTATAACGGGCCTGCTTCTGACGGTTTGCCGCTGTTGTTTCGCGCCTACCGTTGTGACCGGAGTCACCGATCCTGCGACAACCCCCACCACACCCCGAACCCGCTCACGCCGACCGCGCCGGACTGTCACCCGAATCCGCGCCCGCCGCCACCGCCTGACCGAACGCCGCCAACGCCAACAACAACTCGTGCTGCGCCCGCCCCGGCATCCGATCCAACACCCCCTGCACCGCCCGCCGACGACGCTCCTTCACCTCACACAACAACGACTGCGCCGCCGGCGTCGGCACCAACCGCACCTCACGCCGATCCCGCGGATCCGGGACCCGCCGCAACAACCCGGTCGCCTCCAGACGGTCACACAGTCGACTCGCCGACGACGGCACCACATCCAACACCTCGGCCAACCGGTTGACGTTCAGATCCGGCCGAGTCGTCACCAACGCCAACACCCGCAACTGCGTCGGCGACACCGTCAGGTCCTGCCTGGACACTGCGGAATCCAACACACCCACCAACGCGTCGGCTGCCGCCTCGACCGCTGCGGCAAGGTTCGGAGGTCGCTCCACCCGGTGTCCCCTGCGATCGTCCCGCTCGTACTCGCCCGCCCCCGACTACCGCTCGCCCCCACCGGCCCGCCCCGACGGACCATGCCAGTCCAGGCAGACCACCACGGCGTCGTCACGCAGATCCGCGTCGGCGTGGTGGGCGTGCAGCTCGCGCATCACCGTACCAACCGCCTCCGTCGCCGGCTGCAGCCGAGTGGACCGCATCGCCCGCGCCATCGCCCGCCGACCGTACTCCTCCCGCCCCACCGGCGTCGCCGCGTACACGCCGTCGGAGACCACGAACAACCGGTCCCCCGCCACCAGATCGAACTCCTGCAGGTCGTACCGGGTCTCGGCGAACATCCCCAACGGCAACTGCTGCTCCAACGCGATCCGGGTCACCACACCCCCACGCAACCGCCACACGTGCGGCGAACCCGCATCCACCGCCCGCACCCCACCCGACACCGTGTCCACCTCCAACAACAACGTCGCCACGTGCCGGTCACCACGATGCTGGTAGAACAACGTGTCCGAGGCCAACTCCGCCTGCTCGACCAACCCCCCACCCGAGCGCCGGGCGTTACGCATCGCGTTCACCGTCACCGCCGTCACCATCGCCGCCGGCAACCCACTACCGGTCCCGTTGAGCACCGTCACCGTCAACCGGTCGGCCTCCACCGCCCAGTCGAAATGGTCACCACCCACCGTGTACGCCGGCTCCAACTGACCGGCCAACAGAAACGCCTCCTGCTGCACACTGCGGCCCGGCAACAGATCCCACTGCATCTCCGCCGCCATGCTCAACCGCTGCCGCCGACGCGCCCGCTGATAACGGTCGGTCTCCCGATCCGCCGCCCGCAACGCCACCGCCAACTCCCCGGCGACCTCCCCCACCACCGCCACCCTGTCCGCCGGCACCACCGCCGGGAACTCCACCAGCAGCACACCCAGCCGCTCACCCCACACCGACACCGGCACGAACACCCGACACCGGCCGCCGTCCTCACCCTCGACCACCGGCTGCTGACTGCTGAAACACCGCTGCGCCACCTGACGACAGCCCTCGAACACCTGCGGATCCCGCACCGGCCACAGCCCACTGATCTGATAGTCGGCGACGAACACCTCGGAGCCCGACGCCCCCAACGACGCCCGCACCGCCCCGTCCACCGCCTCGGGCAACCGGTCCGGCGGCGCCCCACGCAACGCCCGAGACACCACCACAGGCGCATCCGGCATGCTCGTCCTCCGAAAAGATTCTTGCTGTAGGGCAAGCATCATACGGAGCGACCACCGACCCCCGACGGCCACCACCCACTCAACCCCCGCGCACCGCCACCCCGCCGTAGAACGCGTCCGCCACCGCCTCCACCGGCCCCTGCGGCCGCCACCGCGCCACCGGCACGATCCCCTCCACCGTCGGCTCCCACCGACCCAACAACGACCGCATCCCCGCCGGCTTCCGCATCCGGTACGCCGGCCCCATCATCGCCAACGCCTGCGGATACCCCGCCAGATCGGTGCCGTCGAAATCCACCGCCAACCGGCTACCCGGCGCCGACACCGCATACAACTCGTCCAGCGTCGCCGCCACCGCCTCGTCGTCCAGGAACGCCGCCACCCCCAGGAACACCACCCCCACCGGCCGCCGCCCCCACCCCGCAACGAACCGGTGCAACAGCGCCGGATCCACGGTCCCCACGTCGGCTGCATCACCGAACCCGTACCCCGCCCGGTCACAACCCGCCAGGATCTCCTGCCCCGACCGGACCGTCACCGCATCCACGTCGGTGTACAACACCGACGCCCCACCCGCCACCTCGTGCACGTTCCCACACGTCGGCACCCCACCACCGAACACCAGGAAACCGTCCAACCCCTGCGCCGCCATCGACCGCACCGCCCGACCCAGGAACGACCGCAACGACCGGAACACCGGCCGACACGGCCCGTACGCCCCCTCGAACGCACCGGCCGCCGCCACATCCACCGGAAAGTGATGCCGCCCGCCCAACCAGAAATCGATCATCCGCGCCGTACTCGGCTGCTCCGGCTCACCCATCGACGACTCTCCCTCCCAGTGGACCGGCGCCAGCGTACCCACCGACCCGGTGCACCGGTATCGGCCCGCCGACACCCCGAACACCGCGATACTGACCCCGCACCAGCAGACAAAGGAGACCCGGTGAACTCGGCCAACGGCGCAGCGGTCATCGTCGGTGTGGACGGCTCCCCCGCCGCCCACACCGCCGTCCGCCTGGCCGCCGCCCAGGCCCGACGACACCACCGACCCCTGCGCGTCGTCCACGGCTTCATCTGGCCCCACCTGCACGTCGCCACCGACCCACCCCCCGACGGCCCACCCGGCGGCGGCCTGCGACCCGCCGCCGAACGCCTCGTCACCGACGCCCTCCAGACCGCCCGCACCGTCGCACCCGACCTCCCCGTCACCGCGGAGATCATCGACGGGTCGGCCTCCACGGTCCTGCTCGGCGAGGCCCCCACCGCCGCCATGATCGTCGTCGGTGCCCGCGGCCTGGGCGGCTTCGCCGCCCTCCTCGTCGGCTCGGTCGCCGTCCAGGTCACCTCCCACGCCCCCTGCCCGGTCCTCG
>NZ_JBEPEQ010000118.1:0-16622 GCF_040300925.1 Micromonospora sp. NPDC000207 | reverse complement strand
GAGGTCGGCGCCGACCCGCTGGCTGGTGACGAAGAACCAGTGCCGGGCGATGCCCCGCCCGGCGACCGCCTTCAAGCCACAGCCGACGGTGAGATACCGGTCGCCGTCGCGGTCGCGCCGGCCGAACTCCAGCCAGGTGTAGCCGAGCCGCTCCGGATGGGGGTGCCGGCCGCCGAGCAGCAGGTTCCACTCCATCCGCTTGTGCGGGTCCCCGTCGGGCTCCACCCGGTACGGCGCCAACTCTCCGTCGAGTAGGAACGGCACGGTCAGGGCGAGCACCTTCGACTTGCCGGTGCCGTTGTTGCCCCGCAACAGCAGGCTGCCGCCGTGGAAGTGGAACTCCTCCTGGTCGTAGTAGAAGATGTCGACCAGTCCGGCGCGCAGCGGCTGCCACCGCTCGGAATCCGGCCGGGGCAGGCCGTCCGTCTGCTGCGAGGGGATGTCGGTCACGGTGGCGGTCACCGGGGCTACCTCTCCGTCGTTCCTGGTCAGGGCGTGTGCCCGACGGTGCGGGCGGCGGAGCTCCGGATGGTCGGCTCGGCCAGGGCGTACCGGGCGATCGCCGGACGCGGCAGCACCAACGGGTCGGTGGCCGGCTCCAGGGTGACCAGTTTGAGGGCGGCCAGAGATTCCAGCGCCGCCGCCACCAGGTCCACCTCCGCACCCGGGTCGGTGGCGTGTTTGCGCCAGTACGATCGGTGCTGCCGGGCCAGTTCCCGGGTGTGCCGATGCAGTTCGCTGACCCGCAGGCCCGCCTCAGCGTCGGCGATCCGCTCGGCCAGGAGCAGGGTCAGATGGCTCTGCATCCCCTCGGCCGGCATCCGCACGTCGGTCAGCTCGTCGTCCGGGTCGACCATCGCGATCCCCTCCGCACGTACCTCGGCCACCAGCCCGGTGAACTCGGTGATCCGGTGCAGCAGCGCATGCCGCTGACTGGTCAGGTAGGCGAGTTCGGCGTCGGAGAGTTCGTCGCGGTAGAGCACCGGCTGCTCCAGCAGCAGCCGGGTGAGCCGGTGACGCAGTGCCCGGTTGCGGGCCTCGTCGACCTCCGGCACCACCTCGGCGGTCAGTGCCGCCAGCCGGGAGTCCGCGCTGGCCTCGTCGATCATCGAGGGTCCCCGGACGGTGGCGAGCAGCCCGGCGACGACGTGCCGGTCCACGTCGTAGAGCACGTCCCCGCCGGAGCCGAGGTAGGCCTCCTCGTCCCCCGCGACCCGACGCAGCACCCCCCAGTGCAGCAACAACCGCACCACGGCGACCATGTCGGCCCGGCGTTCCCGACGGTCCAGGGCGAAGGAGAAGCCGGCGGCGGTCAACGCCGGGTCGGCCGCCGCAGCGACCACCTCCTCGGCCAGCCGACCGAGGGTGACCTGCCCGTCGGCCCGTTCCAGGCCGGCCAGGGCGAGGCAGGTCAGGACGTACCGCTGTCGGGAGAAGGGGGTACGGGCGCGAGGGTCCCGGGCCGGATGGGTGCTGTCGGCCGGGTCGGCGGTGAGCTTCATCAGCCGTACCGACTGGGCGTCGGCGACCAGCCGCCAGCCGGTCTCCCGGTCGAACCACTCCCGCAGCTCCGAGGCGTAGCCCCGGACCAGCCGGAAGTCTTCCTCGGCGGTGAGCCCGGCGACCAGCAGCGGGCGGGCCAGCAGCAACCGGGCGGCCCGGCGGCGGCGCGTCTGCGGGTCATCGCTGAGGCTGCCGCGGCGACTCACGAGGCCACCAGGTCGGTGATCTCGATGAGGTGCTCCGGGCCGGTGAGCACCCCGTCGACGGTGACGATCCGCACCGGGGCGGCCCCCTCGACCCGGCGCAGCCGAACCGCCATCGTCCCGTCCGAGGTGGTGGTGATCACCTCCGACCGGTCCGGGCCCAAGCCGGAGATGGCATCACCGAGCAGATGGAGGAAGAGCCGGAACTCGACCGGGTCCAGCTCGGTCAGCGTGGACAGCAGGACCGGCTCCCGTGTGGCCAGGGCGGTTCGGGCCCTCGCGGTCTGCTCCGCCTCCCGGCGCACCCGGTCGGCGAGCGCCCGACGCTGCTCCGACCGGTCGATCACCCGGTTCGGCGAGCCTCGCCGCTCGTAGGATCCGGTCCGCCGCAGCCGGGGGCTGATCTCCAGCCGAGGTGCCTGCGCCCACGGGGTGACCGCCGGGACCGGCTGCTCCCGCACGACCGCGAGGGTCTCGGTGGTGACCGTCAGGTGCCGGGCGGCGGAGAGCCCGAACGCGGTGTGCCAGAGCCGGTGCGCGGCCGCGTCGTCGGGTGCCTCGGCGAACCAGAGCGCGAGGCGGCGGAAGTCGGCAGACCGGTCGGAGCGGCCGGCCCGCCGCTCGTTGATCGCCGCGACCGTGCCCAGGAGCTGGCGGATCGCGCCGATCGCCGCGGTCCGCAGCAGCCGGGCCTGGGAGGGGCGGCTGCTCTCCGCGCTGACGAACCAGTCGCGCAGGCCGGCCCAGCGGTGCCGCCAGGCGCGCAGCGCCTCCCGTTCCGCGCTGACGACCCCGTCCCGGGCGGTCGACGTCGGCCGGCCGGTGCCGCCGGACCCGTCGTCGTCGGCCGCGTCGGCCGGTGGGCCGCTGCCGGGCTCCTGCCCGGGTACGGCGTCGGCGGCCTCCCGGCGGGCCACCACCACCAGCAGGGGGTCGACCCCGATCTCCTCGATCCGACCGGCCAGCGCGGCGATCTCGGCCCCCTGGTTGGCCAGGTCCGCGATGAACCGCTCCAAGTAGGAGATCAACAACTCCTTGTACGCGAGGAAGGCCGCGACGTCGACATCGACGAAGTCGATGGTGCGCCGCAGCGACGCCATGAAGGCCTGCGCGTTGTCGGCCAGGTCGGTGAACCGGTCGACCAGGATCATCATCAGCAGGTGGGTCTTCGCCGGATCCGGCTGCCCGCCGGCGCCCGCCTCCTCGGCGACGAGCAGCAGCGCCCGCAACTGTCCGGCGATGTCCGACAGGGCCACCGACTGGAGGGCGCCGCGCCGGCCCACGGCCTCCTCGTAGGTGGCGATGGCCTGCTCGGCCGCGTGTCCCTCCGGGCTGAGCTGGTAGAGGTAGCGGGCTTGGTGGAAGTCCTCGACCGTGGTCACCCGGCCGGTGTCCGGGTCGGCCCGCAGGTTGCCCCAGTCGCGGAGCTGGTCGAGCACGGCCCGGACGGTCTCCGGCGACTGCCCGGCGTCGAGCTCAGCGAGCACGTCCTCCGGCCGCAGGTGCACGGCGAACCGCTGCTTGGCCCGGACGAACACCATCAGGGCCTGCCGGTACAGCGTCGCGTTCTGGGCCTGGAGGTGGGCGAACGGCCGCGCTGACGTTTCCACCCCGATAGCCATGGCACCGATTGTCGCATCGACACTACTCGGGACAGTCACCGACGGTAGACGACGGGTGGGGGTCGACCGCCCCCTTCCCCCCGGGACGGGTCACCTGGGTTCGATGGGGTGGCCAGCCCCCACCGCAGACACCTCAATAGTGATCAAGGTTCAGGCGGCAGATGGCGGGAGGAAGCCAACGAACGATCTCGCCAGGAACGCACACCACGGCATCGAGCAGCAGATCCTGCAGAACGTCCAACCGGTCAGCGAGAGTGAAGTGGCTGAGGGCCATCGTATCGAGCACAAAGACGGATGCGCCTTGTGCCATCAAGCTCACGGGGCGATCTCCGTATCGTCGTCCTGCGGCAGGTCCACCTCGACCATCTGGTCATGCATCAACTCCACAGCCCTGGCCCGAGTGATTCGCCTGCTCCGCAACGCCTCCATCACGGCCTGGGCGTAGGCGGGCGGCACCCGTACCGACGAAAGGTCGGGCTGCGGTGTCCAGCCCAACGCCTCCATGAACTCCACTTGGGTGGGCCGAGCCTGACTCCAGGTCCTTCGCGGTCCCTTTTCGCCCAGTTGGCCAGGTTTCCGCTGTTGATCCCCAGGTCACGGGCGACCTGAGCGATCGACTTACCCGTCTCGCACACGATGCGCACCGCGCCCGCCCGGAACTCCGGATCGAACTGGCGTCTCGTCTCAGCCATGAACCTCTATCCCTCAAGCTCTGGCCTCCACGCTACGAGGGGAAGGGCACCTATCGGTGCAGCAGACCCTAACGAAGGAGGCTCACCTGGCACTGAGCGGTGATCAAGGGTCCCGGCGGCCGACGCGCAACAGGACGGTGGGTGAGGAGGCCGGCGTGGTGGTCATCAAGACTCCTTCACGGAACAAGGATCGTCTTGCCACGGATGCGGCCGGACTCGGCATCTCGGTGCACCGCGGCCAGATCGGCGAGCGGGCGCGACGCGGCGACATCGACACCGACGGTGCCGGCGTCGACGAGCCTGACCAGGCCAGCGAGGTGGCTGGTGTCGTTGCGGGCCACGAAGTGCACCACCGTCACCGCGAACCCGGCGGGTGCCTTCAGCGCACCAGTGGCGGAAACGACAACGCCGCCTGGCCGCACCAGCGACATCAGCGTCACTGCCTGCCGCGCACTGACCACGACGAAGTTGAGGATCGCATCGACCGGCCGGTCGAGCGCGTCGCCGAGGGGCGTGGCCGTGTAGTCGACGACCTGGTCGGCGCCGAGTTGGCGGACCACTTCGGTACTGCGTGGGCTGGCCGTCGCGGTGACGTGGGCTCCGGCGTGCTTGGCAAGCTGGACCGCGAACCCGCCGACGCCACCGCCCGCCCCGTTGACCAGCACCCGCTGCCCAGGCGCGATGCCCGCGTGCTCGAACACCGCCTGCCAGGCGGTGACACCAGCGATGGGGATGGCGGCGGCGTGCGGGAGGGGAACCGCGGTGGGCGCCGCGACAACGGTGTCAGCTGCGGTGGTGACGTACTCGGCCGCGGCACCGCCTGCGTCGAGCCGGCCGATGACCCGGTCGCCGACGGCGAGGGTGTGCACGTCGTCGTCGACCTCGACGATCGTGCCGGCGACGTCCCCGCCGAGGGTGTACGGCAGATCCAGCGGAAAGACGGAGCGCAGCAGCCCGCGGCGTAACCCGATGTCGGACGGATTGAACGAGGTCGCGGCGACGTTGATCAGCACGTCGCCGCGGCCGGGCACCGGCCGTGGCACATTGTCCGTTCGGATGACCGAGGCATCACCGTGGTGGTGGATTCGCATAGCTTTCACGCCTCGAACCTATGGCGGTGACCGAAGACGAACCATGCTATGGAGTCCTCATTTCATGCTCGTTCGTCTCTGCGTCAATACTCTGGCCACATGGACGTACTCAGCGACGTGATCACGGTCATGCGAACCGGCCAGCCGCGTTCTGCGCGGGTGGCGTGGCACGCCCCGTGGGCGCAGCAGTTCGCATCCGTACCCGGCTCCGCGGGCTTCCAGATAGTCCTGCAGGGACCGTGCTGGCTCATCGACGCAGATGCCAGCCCTGTGCCGCTTGCGACTGGAGACATAGTGTTCCGGCCGCACGGGCGCGGACACACACTCGCCGACAGCCCAACGACAGTGCCTACCACGCCCGCATGCGATCGGAACGACCCGCAAGTACTCCTACGAAACGCCACCGACGCCCCCGCCACAGTCACCCTGTGCGGTGCTTACGAACTTGAATCGGCCCGTACCCATCCGCTGCTCAACGACCTGCCCGAACTCATCCACCTCCCCGCGCACCTCGGGCGGCACCCCGGACTGCGCACCACCGTGGACCTGCTCTCCACCGAACTAGAGCGACCCCGGCTCGGTGCCGACGCCATCATTCCTGCACTGCTCGACACCCTGCTGCTACACATCCTGCGCACCTGGCTCGACCAGAACCCCACAACCGGGACCGCCACCACTGGCTGGGCGGCGGCACTCAACGATCCGGCGACAACGGCCGCACTCCAGGCAATCCACCGCGACCCGGCGCTGCCGTGGACCGTCGCCTCGCTCGCCGCCGAAGCGGGCCTGTCCCGGGCACCGTTCGCCCGCCGCTTCACTGCTCTGCTCGGCCAGCCGCCACTGACCTACCTGAGATGGTGGCGGATGAACACCGCCGCCCGACTTCTCCACCAATCCGATGCGCCGCTGAGCGCCATCGCTGGAAGAGTCGGCTACACATCCGAGTTCGCCTTCGCCAACGCCTTCAAACGCCAGTACGGAACCGCCCCTGGCAGATACCGCCGCACTTGATTCGACGAGCAACGGCATGTGGTGAACATGCGCATCGAACCCTCGCCTCGAACTGTCGTCGCAGGGCTGTCATGTCGCCGGTCCCGTCCTTGAGGTTGAGGGCCTCGCCTTGAGTCCGCGCACCGAGTCATCGACACCCTCGGCCCGCTGCTCGCCCTGGCCCCGGTACACCGGTACGTCGACAACCCCGCCGACCTGCTCGGGGCACCAACTGACCGCGACGATGCGGCACCCCCGGACGCGGCGGACCTCCTCGCCGCAGTCCTGCGGCACACCGCCTTCCACGCCACCCACCAGGTCGGGCAACCCATCACCGGACTCACCATGACCGTCCCACCACAATGGGGACCACGACGTCGCGGACACCTCGCAGAAGCCGCCTCCCGCGCAGGCCTCCCACCGCCCACCCTGGTCACCGCCCCCGCCGCCCTTGCCGCCTACGCCACGGCACTCGGCCACGCCGTGCCCCAGAACGCCTGCATCCTCGTCTGCCAAGCAGACCGACAACCGGTCACCCTCACCGTCCTCCAACTGGTCGGCGACGACTTCCACGAACTCGCCACACGGCAGATCGACACCCCCCGCGACGTCGACCACCTCATCGTCCAACGAGTGATCGCCGCCGCGACCACCAACGACGACCCGCTCCGGACACAGGCCGACCACCCCTCGGGCGTCGACACGAACGGTCGGCTCGCCCTCATGGAGTCGGTCCGCACCGCCCGGCATCTCCTCGCCGAACACGACCGGGCACCCGTCCTACTACCCGCGCCCCGACCACCCGCCGTCATCACCCGCGACGACGTCACCATCGCCACCCAACCGTTCCTCGACGAGGTCACCACCGAAGTCGCCGAACTCCTCGACGCCGCCGACGTCGACAAGACGCACCTCGCCGGTGTCATCGTCCGCGCCGCCCACGGCGTACCCGGCCTCACCGAACGAATCGCGCAGGCGACCGGCACCGTCCCCGGCATCGTCGACAACTCCCACGCCCTCGCCGACGGAGCCCTGACACTCACCACCCTCGACCAGCCCGAACCACGCGCCGCCGCCACACACCTACCCCGCGTCCGGCTCCGCATCCGCGACCTCGCCGGCATCCTCCTCCTCGGTGCCTGCTCGCTGGCGCTCCTCCTCCAAGCCGTCCAGACCGCCGACGTCACCACCGTCGACAGCTGGGTCGTCGGCATCCGCACCTCCATGCCCCAACTCGCCACCGCCGGGGCGTTCGCCATGCTCGCCGCACTGGCCATCGCCCACCTCGCCCCCACCACCTGGCTCGCCGGCACCCCGACCCCAGCAACACCCGAACCCACCACCGGCAGCCTCATCCGCCAGGGATACCTCGCCGCCACCGCAGGCGGCCTCATCACCGCCACCCTCTACGGACTCGCCACCGGCACCGCCTTCGAATTCGACTACACGCCGTACCTGAAGTGGACCCTCGGTGCCGCCCTACCCCTGGCCGCCTGCACCGCCCTCATCGCCCTCATCGCCCTCACCGCACCCCGCATCCCCGCCCCCGCCCTACCCACCTGGCTCACCCTGGCCCGCCCCGCCCTCACCCCCGCCCTCCTCGCCGTCACCGGCATCTATCTCATGCGCGCGGCACTCACCCTCACCACCCCGGTCGACCTCGCATGCCCGGCCTCGTCGGCAGCCTCGGAGCAGCCCTCCTCGGAGCAGCCACCATCCTGACCATGACGAACAACCGCCTGCTCCGCGTCATCGCCGTCCCGGCCTGGCCATCGGATACGCCCTCGTCTTCACCTACACCACCAAAAGCGCCCTCATCGTCGCCTACCTCGTCGCACTCACCTGGTGGGCCATCCGCACCACGACCAGAACCCTGCAACTCGCCTTCCCCGGCACAGGAGCAGCCCTCCGGCGTCTCACTGATCGATCCCACGACTGAGGCGCCTCGCTGATGGCGTTGCCGGTCAACGGTGTTGGTGTCACCCGAGCATCCAGCCTGCAACCACCGCATGCAGGGACAGGGCTCCCACGGAATGATTTCCCCCCGCTTTGATGGAACTCTCCATCAAAGCGGGGGCTTGACACCCCCGCGTCCGTGGGGAGCAGGACGACGGCCCGGGGCTACTCACCCCGGGCCGGGAATCACCCCCGCGTCCGCGGGGAGCAGAAGGACGCCGCCGAGACCCCGACCACCCCGACCGGATCACCCCCGCGTCCGCGGGGAGCAGTTCAGGTACAGCACCTTGTACTGGCAGCCCAGGGGATCACCCCCGCGTTTGCGGGGAGCAGCGGTGGGATGTCGGGGAACAGGGCCCGCGCGAAGGATCACCCCCGCGTCCGCGGGGAGCAGGCCGGCACGAACAGGTCCGAGGTGCTCCGCCGGGGATCACCCCCGCGTCCGCGGGGAGCAGCTTGTAGGCCCGCTCGATGCTGACGCACTCGACGGATCACCCCCGCGTCCGCGGGGAGCAGGGCGTCACCAACCCCGGCGACGCCGCATCCGTGGGATCACCCCCGCGTCCGCGGGGAGCAGCTTGTAGGCCCGCTCGATGCTGACGCACTCGACGGATCACCCCCGCGTCCGCGGGGAGCAGTCGGCGTTGCTGATCGCGGTGGTGGGGGTGGTGGGATCACCCCCGCGTCCGCGGGGAGCAGTCCCAGCTGACCGTCACCGGCAGCGTGTTGCTGCGATCACCCGCGTCCGCGGGGAGCAGGAGGCCACCTCGGATCCGGCGTGGGTGCGCGTGGGATCACCCCCGCGTCCGCGGGGAGCAGGGCTTGCTCGCACGACAAGAATGGCTTGTCGGCGGATCACCCCCGCGTCCGCGGGGAGCAGCGGTGAGCACTCCAGCCGCCGCCGCACGTCCAAGGATCACCCCCGCGTCCGCGGGGAGCAGGTGGTCTCGCCCCCCTTCCACCGCCGGATGGTCGGATCACCCCCGCGTCCGCGGGGAGCAGCATCAGCCGCGCGGTTCCAACCCGCCCCCGACCGGATCACCCCCGCGTCCGCGGGGAGCAGCAGCAGGCCACCCAGGAGCGGCAGTCGGCGGGATCACCCCCGCGTCCGCGGGGAGCAGCAAAGGCCGTAGGAATCGTCTCTGCCGATCCCGGGATCACCCCCGCGTCCGCGGGGAGCAGTCGGCGTCGATGCCGATCACGCGCGGCCCGCACGGTTCACCCCCGCGTCCGCGGGGAGCAGCCCCGCCGGATCAGCACGTCCTGCGCGATCCCGGGATCACCCCCGCGTCCGCGGGGAGCAGGTGCGGATCGGGTGCGGCAGGTGGACCTCGGCGGGATCACCCCCGCGTCCGCGGGGAGCAGCAGCATCAAACACGAGGTAGGCCCGAGAAATCAGGATCACCCCCGCGTCCGCGGGGAGCAGGATTCGCGCAGGTTCATGGACCAGGTTGCGGCGGGACCACCCCCGCGTCCGCGGGGAGCAGGGACTCCCCGTAGTAGGCGACGTCGGCCGCGTAGGATCACCCCCGCGTCCGCGGGGAGCAGGACGACAAGCTGGCCAACGAACCGAGCGCCACCGGATCACCCCCGCGTCCGCGGGGAGCAGACTTCTTGACCTGGGGCGCTAGAGATCAACTTCCTCGGTTTCGTTCACTTTGATTCTGAAGATCGTCATTCAGGCCCTCGGGTCGGGTAGGGATTTCCTGCAGGTGGGCTCAGCGTACCGGCTGGCTTTCCGGCGGTGCCGCCCCTGAGAGGCGGTCGGCTCGCTTGTGGTTCGGACTCGAAGAGTTTTCGATCGGGGCCGTGTCCTGGCGTACGTGATTCTCGTTCACGAGGTTGCGGCTCGTTCGGCTGCGGGTCTGGTACGGGCTGTGGTGATTGGAATCGGAGTTGGTGACAAGTGTCGTACCCCTTTGGTTTTGTTCCTTCCGTGGCTGATCAGCATGGTCTCGGTGAGAGCGCTCGCCTTGTGTGGGGCAAGACGAATCGTGATCGGGGGTTCTGGCTTCCGCTGTATCGGCATCTCGCCGACAGCGCGGATGTTGCGGGGTTGTTGTGGGATGTGTGGCTGCCGGCCTCCGTCCGTCAGCGCATCGCGGCGTTGTTGCCGGGTGGGGCCGACGACGGGCGCAGGTTGGTGCGGTGGCTCGCCGGGATTCATGACATCGGAAAGGCCAGCCCGGCGTTCGCCTGGCAGGTGCCGTACCTGCGGCGGGCGATGCAGGATCACGGGTTCACCTTCGACCGCCAGGTGGAAGCGAGCCGGCTCTGTGCGCCGCACGGTCCGGCTGGTCACCTGGCTCTGGTCGACTGGCTCACCGCCGAGCACGGTTGGGCTCGTGAGCAGGCCGGGGCGTACGCGGTGGTCGTCGGCGGTCATCATGGGGTGCCGCCGACCGATACCGACCTCGATGAGATTCGACAGCGGCCTTACCTGCTCGGTGTCGATGGGCTCTGGCCGGGTGTGCGGAACGAGCTGCTCTGTTGGATGAGCCGGTACACCGACGCGACCGACCGGCTGCCTGCATGGCGGGAGGTGGCGCTGCCGCAGCCGGTGCAGGTGCTGCTGACCGCGGTCGTGATCGTCGCCGACTGGATCGCCAGCAACGACGAGCTCTTCCCGTACGGCTATCGGCAGGAAGAGGCTCCTGATCGGCTGGCCCGGGCGTGGGAGGAGTTGGATCTGCCCATTCCGTGGCAGGCGGTGGACGTCGACGGTCTCGATGCGGCGGCTCTGTTCGCCCGGCGTTTCGAGATGCCAGCTGGGGCGCAGCCGTATCCGGTGCAGGCAGCGGTGCTGGAGCAGGCTCGGAGCATGCCGGTGCCGGGTCTGTTGATCGTCGAGGCGCCGATGGGTGAAGGGAAGACCGAGGCCGCGTTGGCGGCGGTGGAGGTCCTCGCCTGCCGTACCGGGGCGGGTGGTTGTTTCCTTGCTCTTCCGACGCGGGCGACCGGTGACGCGATGTTCAGCCGGGTTCTGACCTGGCTCAGTCGCCTTCCTGACGCAGACGTGGGCCGGGGTGCTCGGGACGCGGCCCTGGCCCACGGTAAGGCGATGCTCAACGACGAGTACTCCCGGCTTTATCGAGGGGGGTTACCGAGCGCGATCGCTGAGGACGAGGGTGGGACGGAGATCGCCGTTCATGGCTGGTTGGCGGGGCGGAAACGCAAGATGTTGTCCAGCTTCGTCGTCGGTACCGTCGACCAGTTACTCTTCGCCGCGTTACAGCCGGCACGTGGCGCTGCGACATCTCGGGCTGGCCCGCAAAGTGGTTGTGATCGATGAGGCCCACGCTTATGACGTCTACATGAGCCGGTATCTCGACCGGGCCCTGGAGTGGCTGGCCGCGCACGGTGTGCCCGTGGTCATTTTGTCTGCGACTCTCCCGGCGGGCCGGCGGGTCGACATGATGCGGGCCTACGACGACGGCCGGCTCGGTGTGCGGCACACCAGGAGCCGACCCCGACGGTGGTCTCCTGACGGAGGCCGCGACACCGCTGTGGACAGCTACCGGGTGCTCCGTGACGATCTGCGGTATCCGCTACTCAGCGTCTCGGGTGTCGACCGGACGCCAGAGACGGTGGGGTGTGCGGCATCGGGCCGGAGCCTCGACGTACGGCTCGAACGCCTCGACGACGATTTCAGCGTGCTCGCCGCCCGGCTCCGGGCCGAGCTTGTCGACGGCGGGTGTGCTCTCGTCGTCCGCAACACCGTCGCCCGGGTACAGGAGACCGCTGCCGATCTGCGGAGGCAGCTCGGGCCGTCCATACCTGTGACGGTGGCGCACTCCCGCTTCATGGCCGCCGACCGCGCCGCCAAGGACAAGTGGCTGCGGGACACCTTCGGCTCCCCCAACCATCTGGCCAAGGTGGGGCAGCGCCGGCCGGACTGCCACGTCGTCGTGGCCAGCCAGGTCGCCGAGCAGTCCCTGGACATCGACTTCGACCTCCTGGTGACCGACCTCGCGCCGGTGGACCTGATCCTGCAACGAATCGGTCGCCTGCACCGACACCGACGCGCCGGGCGCCCAGTCCGGCTGGCGGAACCCCAGTGCCTGGTGACCGCGGAGGCCTTCCGGGCAGGCGGTGAGGATGATGACGGTCATCAGAAGTCCACGTCTGCGCTGTAGTTGCGGCCACCGGCCAGTTCGTAGCCTTCGTCGTCCCACAGCCGCACGGCGTCGGTACTGGCGTCCTCGTCCAGCCACGCCGGGTCGATGGGCCCGGCCGTGTCGCTCGTGAGCAGAAGACTGCGGATGTCCTGTACGCACCGATTCAGGAGTGCTCCGTCGTGGATGCGGTCGCGGACGGCTCGGCGGGTGTCCGCGCTGAGGTCGGCGGACTCACCGGCTGCGATGTCGAAGGCCACCGGAATGGTGATCTCGGCCTTGTACAGGTCGGCGATGTCGTAGACGAAGGACCGTTCGTGTCCGGTGTGCACGAAGCCGAGTCCGGGTGATGCACCGATGGCGACGATCACGGCGTGAACCACCCCGTAGAGGCAGGCGTGTGCCGCTGAGAGGGCTTGGTGACGGGGTCGCTGCCGGTGAAGTCGTCCGGGTCGTACTCCCGGTTGTTCCAGGCGATCCCGGTCCGCAGCGCATGTTCGCGGTAGCAGCGGCGGACCCGGGCGCCTTCCTTGCCGCGCAACTGTTGCATGGTGAGGTGGCTGGTGTCCTCGCCTGGAAACCGCATCCGGTACATGGCCCGGGCCACCTGGAGCCGCCGGTCACGGTGTGACACGGCGGCCGCCTGGGCGACGAGGAGTCTGCTGGAGCGAGCGAGGGTACGACCGTGGGCGTAGTAGCGGACTCCCTGTTCGCCGACCCAGACGACGGTGGCGCCGTTGTCGGCGATCAGCATCATCGCCTGCTGGGTGATGCTGGTGCCGGGGCCGAGCATGAGGACCGACAGGGTGGCGGCCGGGATGTGGACGACGCCCTTGTCGTCGGTGGCGGTGATGGCGTTGCTGTCGCGGTGGATGACGCAGCGTTCGAGGTAGATGAAGCTGATCCGGTCCTGGGCGCGGTTGAGGTCGGCGAGTTCCGCCGGGGGGACGCCGGGGGTCTTCACGGGCCCGGCTGGGGTGGGGCGAGGGTGAGCAGACCGCACCCGTATGCCTTGGCGTGTCCGATTCCGCTGGTCAGGGCGCGGCGGAAGCTGTCGGGGTCGGTGACGTGCAGGATGCCGTCGAAGGTCGCCGTGGTGAGGGTGACGGTACCCATGCCGCGTTTGAAGGTGTCGGTGCGCCGCTGGTGCAGCCGCACGTTGGGGCGTCCGTTGGGTTGGGTGGCCACGGCGAAGCCGTTGCGTTCGGCGCGTCGGGTCAGCCAGTCGACCTGTTCCGGTTCGCGGAGGTAGCCGAACCGTTGGGTCTCCTTGGCGTCGGCGGTCTTGCGACCGCTGTGGGTGGGGTTGGCGGTGAGCCGGAACGCCCACTCCTGGCCGGGGCGCAGCGCGGTGAGCAACCCGTCGTAGTCCCGGGTCACCCATGCCTCGGTGGTGGGCCATCCTGCCTGTTCGACGAGGTGGGTCAGGTCGGGTCGGCCGGGGCTGACGATGTAGAGGTGGACGGTGGCGGGGGCGGCGGTGTCGAGGCGCCAGAGGGTGCGGTGGCCGTCGCGTTCGTAGCCCGTCGGGTCGGCGAATCCGGCGCGGACTGCGGCGTGCATGGCCTGGGGGGAGGTGAGGAGCTTGCGGGCGTTGCGGCGGGCCGGGTTGATCTGGAATCGGGTGAGGAACATGCTCAGCCTCCCAGCAGGCTCAGCGGGTCGTGTTCGGTGACGGCGGCCCGCTCGGCGAGGTCGTTGGTGATGTCGGCGTGCCGGCGCAGCACGGATCGCCAGGTGTGTTGCCGGTGCGCCGGGTCGAAGCTGACCGGTTCGTCGGGCACCGTCTCGGTGACGGGTTCACCGGGGCGGGCGTCACGGATGATCTCCAGCCGGACCGTGCGGGCCGCCTTCTTGCGGTGCCACTCGGGGGCGAGCCACGGCCAGTCGGTCAGGGCCTCGTCGAGGGTCATGTCGTGGACGCCGAGGTTGATGGGCCCGGCCGGTGGGCACGAGCGGCGCCCCAGGTAGAGGGGGAACTGCGGCCGGTCCAGGGCTTCGGCCAGGCCCTCCAGGACGCTCGGGGCACCGCTGACGGCGGCCAGGAAGGTGGCGTCGGAGAGGTAGAACCGGTAGGTCAGGGGGGCGCTGCGGCGTCCGTCGAGGGACCGGGCGGTCTGGAAGTCACGCAGGATCTGCCCGGGCTGATCCAGCCGCACGCCGAACTCCAGGTCGAGCAGGTCGGTGAGGGGTTCGGTGCGGCGGATGCCCTTCGCTGCGGCGAGCAGGCCGATGATGCCGCTCTTGGTCGGCGCGATCTCGGTGCCCCGGCGGGTGAAGCGGCTGGACGATCCCCACGACTGCAGGGGCCCGGCCAGTTTCAGCAACAGCACGCTCATGCGGGCTGCCCGAGTGCCACGGAGACCTGCTCCCCCACGCCGGTGACCAGCTCGCTGAGGGTGACGGCCTTCCCGAGGTCGGCGAGGACCGCGGTCTTGTCGCCGACCTGGGTGACCCAGCTGCCGGTCGGCCGTTCCCCGTAGGCGCTCTCGACCGCGACGGTGTGCGCGGCCAGGGCCGCTGCGGCCAGCTCGATCCGGCCGGCGGTGTGCGTCTCGCGGATGGGCGTCTCGAAGGCCCCGACCAGGTTGATCGGTTGGGTGTCGCGCACCCGGACCAGGACGGCGTCGGGCAGGGTCCGGTGGGCGAAGGTGTTCTGCTTGCCGGTGGGCATGCTGCGGGCGAAGGCGGTCAGGAACGCCTCGACGGCGGCCCGGGTCGCTGCGGCGTCGCCGAGGGTCCGGTGCAGGGCGTCGACGTCGATGGTCGCGTACCGGTACAGCGTGGAGGAGTTGAACTCGATGGTGCCGATCATGCCGGCGCCGGTCTCGGCGGCGTCGGCCTTGCGGTCGTCGACGGCGGTGAAGTAGTCGAACTCGTTGTCCACGGCGTGCACGCTGATGGCGTGGGACACCTGGCAGGCGGCGTCGACGTTGATGTCGGCCAGGTCGGCGACCATCCGGCCGAACATCGCCACGTCGACGGAATGGTCGCTGTTGACCAGCGCCTTGAACTGGGCCTTGTCGAGGCCGGTGCCGGCCCGGTGGGCCTCCAGCGCCGCCGTGGCGAGGTTGTCCAACTGGCGGTGGCTGAGGAACATCAGGTAGTCGGACTCGACGTCCTTCGCGTCGGTCTTCTTCTTGGCGGGCTTGGCGAGGCCACCGGCCACGAAGACGTCGGCGGCCAGGGCGGAGGCGGCCTCGTCGGTGAGGCTGGGGTCGAGGGCCCGGATCCGTGCGGCGAGGGACTCCCCGACCCGCTTGGTCCGCTCGCCGAGCTGGGAGCGGTCGAGCAGACCGGCGAAGGCCAGCCGGATGGCCCGCTTCCATGCCTGGCTGGACACCCGGGCCCGCCGGACGCCGCCGTAGACGGCGGTCTTCGGGGAGCCGGTGTCGTCGCGGTTGAGGTTGCTCGGGGGCACGGTCTGCAGGGCGTAGACGTCGATGATGGTGCGGCTCATGACGGGGTCTCCTCGGAGTGGTCGGCGGATGCGGCGTCGGTGCTCGGGCGGCTGCGGAAGAACTCCCGCCCCCAGGTGGCCTGGACCCGGGTGGGGCCGTCGGGTCGGTGCAGGGTCGTCAGGTCGTCGGCGAGCAGGCCGTAGTCCAGGGGGATCTGGTGTTCGCGCAGCAAGGTGGTCAGGCTGCGCAGGTGGTAGATGCTCTCCTGGTAGGTGCTGGCAGTGCCGAGTGCGGCGAAGCGCCGACGCACCCCTTCCGGCCCTCCGGACCTGTGCACCAGGTCGGACAGGGCGAGCCCCAGTCCCCGGCCGTCGGCGTGCATCCGCTCGCGGCGGGACTGCTGGTGCAGGGCGTACAGGGTCACCGCGTCGTGGACGGCGTACTCGGCGTCGGTCGCCACGATGTCGTCGGCCGGCTGGTATCCGAGCAGCTCCGCCGGTACCTGGAGGTAGCGTTCCAGGGTGAAGTCGAAGCCGGGGGGTCGTCCGATGCCGCGCCGGAGCCGGGCCAGTGCGCTGATCGCCTCCGGGGACGGCGGGTTACCCAGGACCCGCGTCTGGAGGGCGCCGACCCGCCGGGCGACGTGCTCACCGAGGTCCCGGCGGCGCCGGAACCACCGGTTCCGTTCGGGGGCCGCCGGTGGGTTGTCGTCCACGACCGTCATGCTGTCGCCTCCTGCGTCTGGGTCGAGGGCTCGGCCGCCATTGGCAGCGCCTTGGCCAGGCCGGTGCGGAACCACGCCTCGGCCTGGGAGCTGGAGTAGTGCACGTCCTTACCGGTGTGGTCCTTGCCCCATCGGCCGGTCCACGCCTGCGGGCCGGCGGCCTCGACCATCGCGAGACCGATCCGGGCGACGGCGCGACGGACGAGCCGCTGCCAGTCCCTCCGTTCGTCCACCGGGTCGCTGCCGGGTCCGAGCCGGGCCAGCCAGTCGCGGAAGACCTGGTCCAGCAGGGCGTACGCGCCTGGCTGGCCCGGCTCGGACCCGG
>NZ_JBEPEQ010000117.1:0-17380 GCF_040300925.1 Micromonospora sp. NPDC000207 | reverse complement strand
GGTGTCGGCGGCGCGGCTGAGGTCGCTGGAGACGATGGCGTCCGGACGCAGCGCGGCGAGCAGCGGGGCAGCCGCGCGGGCCTGGTCGCGGCCCCGGTCGTTGAGGGGTACGTCAGTCTGCCCCTGGACCCGACCGGCGGCGTTCCACTCGGTGTTGCCGTGCCGCCAGACGATCAGCCGGGTCATTCGGCAGTGGTGGGGCCGGACGCCTCCGCGTCGACCAGGTCACGGTCGACGAACGGGATGGTCGGGCAGTCCTTCCAGAGCCGGTCGAGAGCGTAGAACTCGCGCTCCTCGGTGTGCTGGACGTGCACCACGATGTCGACGTAGTCCAGGAGGACCCACCGTCCGCCCCGCTCACCCTCGCGCCGGACCGGCTTGGCCTTCTCCGGCAGGCCGAGCAGGCGCTCCTCGATCGCGTCGACGATCGCCTGCACCTGACGCTCGTTCGGTGCGGCGGCGAGCACGAACGCGTCGGTGATGGCGAGCTGGTCGCCCACGTCGATGATGACGATGTCCTGCGCCTTCTTGTCGGCGGCGGCCTGGGCGGCGGCGATCGCCAGCTCGTGAGCGCGTTCGGAAACTGTCACCGTTCTCCTTCGATCAATCGTGCGAGGCTTCAAGCGTCTCACACGCCGCGTCGTACCGACGCGCCCGATTTACCCACATACCGGGGCGAAGGCCCCGTACGGGCAGCTATTTCTCCTGGTACAGGCCACGTTTGGCGATGTACTGCACCACACCGTCCGGGACCAGGTACCACACCGGTTCGCCCCTGGTGACCCGGGCGCGGCAGTCGGTCGACGAGATGGCCATCGCCGGCACCTGGACCAGGCTGACCGTGTCGGCCGGCAGGTGGTCGTCGGTGAGCTGGAAACCGGGCCGGGTCACCCCGATGAAGTGGGCCAGCTCGAAGATCTCCGCGAGGTTCTTCCAGGACAGGATCCGCCCCAACGCGTCGGCCCCGGTGATGAAGAACAGCTGGGTGTCCGGCCCGTACTCGGCCTGGAGGTCCCGCAGGGTGTCGACGGTGTACGTCGGCCCGTCCCGGTCGACGTCGACCCTGCTGACCCGGAAGTCCGGGTTCGAGGCGGTGGCGATCACCGTCATCAGGTACCGGTCCTCGGCCGGGCTGACCGGGGTGTCCGCCTTCTGCCACGGCTGCCCGGTGGGCACGAACACCACCTCGTCGAGCCCGAACCGGTTCGCCACCTCACTGGCCGCCACCAGGTGACCGTGGTGGATCGGGTCGAAGGTGCCGCCCATGATCCCGACTCGTCGGTTGTGTTCCGCCACCCGATGATCGTATGCGCCGCATCCGGTCTACCGACCCCGGGCACCCGGACCGGACACGCGCTGCGGGCGACGACCCCCGTCCTGCCCGAGGGGGGCACCCGTCAGACGGCCACGATCGCTGCCGACGCGGTCCGCGCCAGCAGCGCCCGGCGCAGGTCGTCGTCCTCGTCGACCACCACCCGGCGCAGCCCGGGAGTCAGGTCGTCGCGGGCCAGCAGCGCCGCGGCCGACTCCCTGGTGCTCTGCGCCACCGCGTAGCGGGGATAGGCGAGGTGGGCGACCTCCTCGGCCACCCACGGGGTACGCCGCCGCGCCGCAGCCGGCATGTCGGTGAAGTACCGCTCGACGTAGACCGAGGTCAGGTCCGCCTGCTCCGGTGCCCAGAAACCCCTCGCGGCGGCCTCCACCAGACGGTTGGACCGATCGGTGTCCCGGGTGATGATCTCCCAAGCCGCCTCCTTGGCCGCCACCTCGGGCAGTGCGGCCCGGCACCGGGCCGCCCACTCGGCACCGTTGGCGCTCGGATCGGCCGCCGCCTCCACCTCGATCTCGGTCGCCCCCGCCGCGCCGAGGACCACCAACCGGCGCAGCACCGCCCAGCGCAGCTCCGCGTCGACTGTCAGCCCCGCCGGCACCTGCCGCCCGGCCAGCCAACCGGCCAACAGGTCCGCGTCGGTGCCGACCGCGATCAGCCCGTGGGCGGCGGCCAACTGGACGGACCCGCCGGGCGGGGCGTCCGCCATGATCCGCCCGCAGGTGCCCGCCGTCACCGCCGACGCCGCGTCCCGGGCGTCGGGCTCCAGGTAGCGGTCCAGCAGCGAGCGACCGAGCCTCAGGACGTCCTCGACGATCGCCACCTCGGACTCGGCGGGCAACGCCACCTCGACCAGCCGGACCAGGTCGGCGACGGGAAGTTCGCCGTCGGTCACCGCGTCGATCACCGCACCCCACACCACCGCCCGGCTCAGCGGGTCGGCCAGCGTGGGCAGGACCGACGGCAGGGCGTCCACCGAGGCCGGGTCGAGCCTGACCTTGGCGAAGGTGAGGTCCCCGTCGTTGGGCAGCAGGAGCCGGGGCACAGGGGCGCCGACCAGGCCGGTGAGGACCGTCTCCCCGCCGTCGACCGCCGGGTCGAGATCCAGTTCGTCCTGGATCACGGTGCCGTCGGCGTGGTGCCGACCGACCCGGATCCGGTGCGGACGCAGCACCGGATGCGAGGCGGGGGCCGTCTGCACCAGCTTCGCCCCGGCGTACCGGCCCTCGGCGTCCACGGCGACCACGGTCCGTACGGTGTTGACCTGCGCCCGACGCAGCCACACCTCGGCCCAGCCGGTCAGGTCCCGCCCGCTTGCCGCACCGAGGTTGGTCAGCAGGTCGGTGAGGGTGGCGTTGCCGAACCGGTGGGCCGCGAAGTGCGCGTTCAGCCCGGCGAGGAAGGCGTCGTCACCGAGCCAGGCCACCAGTTGCCGCAGGACGGCCGCCCCCTTGGCGTACGAGATGCCGTCGAAGTTGAGCAGCCCCTCGGCCGCGTCTGTCACCTCCTGCGGGGCCACCGGATGGGTGGAGGGACGCTGGTCGGCCGCGTAGCCCCAGGCCTTGCGCCGCAGGGCGAAGGTGGTCCAGGCCCTGTCGAACCGGGTCGCCTCGGCGGTGACCCGGGTGCCGAGGTACTCGGCGAACGACTCGTTCAACCACAGGTCGTCCCACCACCGCATGGTGACCAGGTCACCGAACCACATGTGGGCCATCTCGTGCGCGATCGTGGTCGCCCGGCGTTCCCGTTCCGCCTCGGTCACCACCGACCGGAACACGTAGTCGTCGCGGAAGGTCACCAGCCCCGGGTTCTCCATGGCCCCGGCGTTGAACTCGGGCACGAACGCCTGGTCGTACTTGCCGAACGGGTAGCGCTCGGCGAAGAGCTGGTGGAACCGGTCCAGGCACTGCCGGGTCACGGTGAGGATCTCGTCGAGGTCGGCGTCCAGGTACGCGGCGAGCGAACGCCGGCAGTAGACCGCCAGCGGGATCCCGTCGTGGCTGTCCTGCCGGACGTGCCAGGCCCCGGCCACCAGGGAGAACAGGTACGTGGCGATCGGCTCGGTCGGGGCGAACTCCCACCGCCCGGGGGACGGGTTGGCGGCGAGCGCCCCGTTCGCCGCGACGGTCCAGGTCGGCGGGGCGGTGACCGACAGGGTGACAGGTGCCTTGAGGTCGGGCTGGTCGAAGGCGGCGAAGATGCGCTGCACCTCGTCGAGGAAGGACATCGCGTAGAGGTACGTCTCGCCGTCGGCCGGATCGACGAACCGGTGCATTCCCTCCCCGGTGTTCGAGTACGCCATCTCCGCCTCGACGGTGAGCGTGTTCTCGACCCGCAGGCCGGGCAGGGTCAGCCGGTTGTCGGTCAACGTCGCCGGATCGAGGTCGGCGTCGTTGAGGCGTACCGCCAGCAGTCTCGCGGGCCGGACCTCGACGAAGGTCTCGGTCTGCGGTCGGGCCCGGAACCGGATGGTCACCCGGGACCGGAACCGGTCCCCGTCCCCGGTGAGGTCGATGTCCACCTGATAGGACGTGACGGTAATCAACGCGCCACGCGCGGTCGCCTCTACACGGGTCAGGCTCGGCATCCGCTTATCCTGCCCGATGGGGAACCGAACGCGTTCCCCATCACGCTTCATGATGGAGGACGAACGATGAGTCACCACCCCAAGGGCGATTTCGACCTCTCCCGGGCGGTCTGGCAGCGCGCCGAGGGGGACGACTCCGACAGCGCGGTCGAGGTGGCCTTCGTCGACGACCTCATCGGGATGCGCAACTCGGCCGAGCCGGAGGGCCCGGTGCTGGTCTTCACCCAGGCCGAGTGGGACGCCTTCGTCGCCGGGGCGCAGGACGGCGAGTTCGACCTGGACTGACCCGTCGCGAAGGGGATTGCCCGGCCCGAACCGGGGTAGACCCCCGCGGCCGAGCCGCTCGGCCGGCCGGAACTCCGGTCACCCCCGCGTCAGGAGGACCGGATGGCCACGATCCCGGCGGATCCCAGCCCGGAGAGCAGCCTCGCCTTCCTCCGTGAGGGGTACCGGTTCATCGGCGACCGCTGTGAGCGGATCGGCAGCGACGTGTTCCAGACCCGGCTGTTGCTGGAGCGGACCATCTGCCTGCGTGGGCGCCCCGGTGCCGTGTTGTTCTACGACACCGACCGGTTCGAGCGGCACGGTGCCACCCCGAGACGCGGCCAACGGACCCTGGTGGGCGTCGGCGGGGTGCAGGGGCTGGACGGCCCGGCCCACCGCAACCGCAAGGCGATGTTCATGTCGTTGATGACCCCGTCCGCGGTCCGGCACCTGGGTCAGCTCTTCGACGACGAGTGGCGGGCCCGGATCCCGGTCTGGGAACGCACCCGGCGGGTGGTGCTGCGCGACGAGGTGGCACGGATGCTCACCCGGGCGGTCCACGCCTGGGCGGGCGTCCCCCTGGCCCCGTCGGCAGTGGACCGGCGTACCGCCGACCTGCACGCGATGATCGCCGCCCCGGCGGCGCTCGGTCCCCGGCACTGGCGCGGTCTGGCCGCCCGCCGCCGGGCCGAACGGTGGCTGGCCGACGTCGTCGAGCGGACCCGCACCGGGGCGTTGCCGGCACCGCCGGGCAGCGCCCTGGCCGCCGTCGCCGCCCACCGCGACCCGCACGGACGCCTGTTGCCCCGCCGGATCGCCGCCGTCGAACTGCTCAACCTCCTGCGCCCCACGGTGGCGGTGGACCGGTACGTCGTCTTCGCCGCCCTCGCCCTGCACGAGAACCCGCAGTGGCGGCAGCGGGTCCGGGCCAGCGAGGAGGCCACCGAGTGCTTCGTCCAGGAGGTCCGCCGCTTCTACCCCTTCTTCCCGGTGGTGGCCGCCCGGGTCCGGCGTGACTTCGACTGGCAGGGCTACCACTTCCCCCGGGGCCGGCGGGTCCTGCTCGACCTGTACGGCACGAACCACCACCCGGATCTGTGGCCGGAGCCGGACCGGTTCCGACCCGACCGGTTCGCCAACTGGCGTGGCGACAGGTACGCGTTCGTCGCCCAGGGCGGCGGGGAGCACCTCGCCGGGCACCGGTGCGCCGGTGAGTGGATCACCATCGAGCTGATGAAGCGGGCGGTGACCATCCTGACCGAGGCCATCCGGTACGACGTACCGCCGCAGAACCTGAGGGTGAACCTGCGCCGGATTCCGACCCTGCCGCCGAGCGGCTTCGTGCTGACCGGCGTACGGCGTACCGGCTGACCCGGTCTTCGCCGTTCCTCTGCGCCCGACGTCGACGAGGTTCAGGATGGATCGCGGAGGTGACGTCGATGGGGCGGGGTAGGCGCGGGCACTCCCCGGCGGTGGGTCGGTCCCGGATTCGGGCCGCCGCCGTCACGGTGGCCGGGGTCTTCGTGCTCGTCGGCATCCTCGGTTTCGTCCCCGGAGTCACCACCGGGTACGACGAGATGACCTTCGCCGGGCACGAGTCCGGGGCGAAGCTGCTCGGGGTGTTCCAGGTGTCGATCCTGCACAACGCGGTGCACCTGGTCTTCGGGCTGGTGGGGCTGTTGTTCGCCCGCACCGTGGCCGGGTCCCGGGTGTACCTGACCGCCGGTGGTGCCGTCTACCTGCTGCTCTGGCTGTACGGGCTGGTGGTGGAGCACGACGCGGACCAACCGGCGAACTTCCTGCCGGTCAACGGTGCCGACAACTTCCTGCACCTCGGGCTCGGCCTGGGCATGGTGCTGCTGGGGCTGCTGCTCTCCGCCGGTGCCGGTGCCACCGGGGGGACGCTCGACCGGCCCGTCGACCGCCCCTGACCGCAGCCCGACCACACCCCCGACCGCAGACGGCCGACGGTCCCGGTCCCGGTCCCGCCTGCTGTCAGGCCGCCACCGGCAGACGTTTGGCGAAGCAGACGCTGTACGGGTTGTCGACGTACTCGCCGTAGACCGGGATCGGCTCGTACCCGCAGGAGGTGTAGAGCCCGATCGCGGCGGGCAGGTACGTCCCGGTCTCCAGGCAGAGGGTCTGGTAGCCCCGGCCGAAGGCCAGTTCCTCCATCGCTACCAGCAGCGCCCGGGCCACGCCCCGGCCCCGGTACGCCGGTCGGACGTACATCCGCTTCAGCTCCCCGGTCACCGCGTCGAGCCGCTGGATCCCGCCACAGGCGACCACCCGCCCACCGACCACGACGACCAGGTAGTCGATGTCGTCACGGGTCACAGTGACCTGGCCGTCCAACCCGCCGTCGGCGACTCGCAGCTCGTACTGCTGGGCGGTGACCAGTGCCAGGATCTCCGGGTCGGTGGCGGGGCGGAACTCGATCAGCATTCGGTCACGGTAGGTGGCGTGGATTTCGCGAAGGTTTCCGGCATCCGTCCCCATAACGGCGACGAAAGGTCCACCCGGGGTCGCACCGACCGGCCTGTTGATCACTCTCCGTCGTCGTCAGGCGTCGGTTCCCCGTCCGGATCCCCGGTCGGCTCCGCCTCGTCGGCGGGGCGCTGCCGACGGGCCTTGCGGGCTGCCAACCGCTCCGCTGCCGACTGCCGGGTCGGCTGCTCCTCGAGTCGACGGTCGGTACCCCGGTTGCCGGGCACGAACTCCTCGCCGGCGTAGAGCGTCGGCTGCCAGTCGAACTCCCGGTCCCCGATCCGGACCAGGTCGCCCGGTTCGGCACCGGCCTTCTTGAGCTGGTCCTCCACCCCGAGCCGGGCCAGCCGGTCCGCCAGGTATCCGACTGCCTCGTCGTTGTCGAACATGGTCTGCCGCACCCAGCGCTCCGGCCGGTCACCCCGTACGGTGAACGACCCGTCCGCCTGGGCCTCGATGGTGAACCCGGCGTCGTCGACCGCCCTGGGCCGGATCACGATCCGGGTCGGCTCCTCCACCGGAGTCGCCGCCCGGAACTGCTCCACCAGCTCGGCCATCGCGTACGTCAGCTCCTTGAGCCCCTCGCGGGTGGCGGCGGAGACCTCGAAGACCTGCAGGCCACGGGCGTCCAGGTCGGGTCGGACGATGTCGGCCAGGTCCCGCCCGTCCGGCACGTCGATCTTGTTCAGGGCCACCAGGCGGGGGCGGTCGCCGAGCCCGCCGTACTCGGCGAGTTCGGCCTCGATGGCGTCGATGTCGGCGACCGGGTCCCGGCCGGGCTCCAGCGTGGCGGTGTCGATCACGTGCACCAGCACCGCGCACCGCTCGATGTGCCGCAGGAACTCCAACCCCAGCCCCTTGCCGGTGGCCGCACCGGGGATCAGGCCCGGCACGTCGGCGACGGTGAAGGTGTGGTTGTCCACCCGGACCACCCCGAGGTTGGGGACCAGCGTGGTGAACGGGTAGTCGGCGATCTTCGGCTTGGCCGCCGACAGGACGGAGATCAGCGACGACTTGCCGGCCGACGGGAACCCGACCAGCCCCACGTCGGCGACGCTCTTGAGCTCCAACACCACGTCGAGCCGGTCCCCGGGCTCGCCCAGCTCGGCGAAGCCGGGTGCCTTGCGTCGGGCGTTGGCGAGCGAGGCGTTGCCCCGGCCGCCCCGGCCACCCCGGGCCACCTCGATGGTGGTGCCGACCCCGACCAGGTCGGCCAGGACGGTCCCGTCGGTGGTCTGGACCACGGTGCCGTTGGGAACCTTGATGACCAGGTCCCGGCCGTTGCCGCCGTCCCGGTTCGAGCCCGCGCCACCCTTACCGTTCTCGGCCTTGACGTGCGGCCGGAAGTGGAAGTCGAGCAGCGTGTGCACCTGCGGGTCGACCACGAGGGAGACGCTGCCACCGTGCCCGCCGTTGCCCCCGTCCGGGCCGCCGAAGGGCTTGAACTTCTCCCGGTGGACCGAGACACAACCGTGCCCGCCGTCGCCGGCCTGCAGGTGCAGGACGACCCGGTCAACGAACGTCGTCACGTCGCAATCCTCTCCTCGGGGTCAGGCCCCACGTGCGCGAACCGGCCCGGTCAGAGGAGTCCGCCGTACCGCCGGAAATGGCGAAGCGGGCCGGGACCCCAGGTCCGCGGCCCGCTTCGCCGGAAAACTACTGCTGCGCCGGTACGATGCTGACGGTCTTGCGACCGCGCTTGGTACCGAACAGGACCGAGCCCGGCGCCAGCGCGAAGAGCGTGTCGTCGCCGCCACGGCCGACCAGGTCACCGGGGTGGAACTTGGTGCCCCGCTGCCGGATGAGGATCTCACCCGCGCTGACCACCTGACCACCGAAGCGCTTCACGCCGAGCCGCTGGGCCGCTGAGTCACGGCCGTTACGCGAGCTGGACGCACCCTTTTTGTGAGCCATCTGAGGACGACCTACTTCCCGCTGGAGATGCCGGTCACCTTGACCTGGGTCAACGGCTGGCGGTGACCCTGGCGCTTGTGGTAGCCGGTCTTGTTCTTGAACTTGTGGATCCGGATCTTCGGGCCCTTGGTGTGGGCCGCGATCTCGCCGGACACCGCGACCTCGGCAAGCTTGGTCGCGTCGGTCACCAGGTCGTCACCGTCGACGAGGAGCACCGCGGTGAGCTGCACCGCGTCGCCGGGGGCACCGACGAGCTTCTCGACCTCGATCACGTCGCCCTCGGCGACCTTGTACTGCTTGCCGCCGGTCTTGACGATCGCGTACATCGGAGGCGGACTCCCTGTCGTTGAGGCTGCTGGCGGTCGTTCCCGCCACGGCACGCCGGTGGTGTGGGCACGGCGGCCCGGGCAGCGAGAACTCGGCACACCAAAGTGCGCCGCAAGATAGCCTACGCCATCGGTGGCCGGACACCCAAACCGCCCACCCCCTGGTCGGCCCGGCAGCCCGGATCGGCGCTCGGCCCTGGGGGTTTCGGCCGGGCCGCCCTACTTGCGGCAGAGCTGGTCCAGGCGCTGCTGGAGCCGGTCCAGCTCGGTCTCGTCCAGCTCGTCGACATCGGCACCCTTCGCCTCGACCTCGTCGGCCATGTCGGTGAGCAGGGTCTTCAGCGGCGGATCGGTCGCCCTGGTGGACAGCTCCCGCAACGTGGTCCGCCAGCCGGTCAGGGCCTCCTCGGCCCGCTGCCGGGCGGCCTGCGCCCCGGAGGTGTCGTCCGCACCGGTAGCGGCCATCATCAGGCCCAGCTCGTCGACGTACGTCTGCACCGCCGACGACCCGGCCCGCTGGGCGGCCGTACAGACCTCGGAGGCGCTGGCTCCCACCGACGGCAGGCTGGCCGCCGGGGCGACCGGGGAGGCACCGGCGGCGTCCGGCGGGCCGGAACCGGAGTCGGTGCAGCCGGTCACGGCGAGCAGGACGAGGGGCGCAACGGTGGTGGCGATCAGGCGACGCATGAGTTCTCCTAGCCGGGGTGACCGGTCAGGCCGGTGGACGGGGTTGGACGATACGACAGGGCCCCTCCCCCGCGGTAGCGGAGAAGGGGCCCTGTCACGATCTTCGACCGTCCGTCACGGGCGGGTACGCCGCCGGGTGCCGCCCCGGCGCGACCGGCGCCGACCGTTGCCGTCCGACTCGACCTCGCCGTCGCCGAGCGCGTCCGGGTCGTCAGGGGCCGCGAGCCGGGCCGACTCGCCGGTCTGGGCGTCAGCGACGTCGACGGCCGCCGGGGTCTCCGTCTCGTATCGGGACAGGTCGTACCCCATGGTGTCGTGGTACCCGGCGTCGGTGCCGACGGCCTCGGTGGTCTCGGCGGGCTCGGCCACCTCGACAACGGTCCGCTCCGGCTGGGCACCCCGCCGGCCCTTGCGGCGGGACGAGCCGCCACCTGCCGACTCGGCCGGGGCGGTGACTGTGGACGCGACAGCCTTCACCCGGTCGCGTTCGCCACCACCGCCGCCCCCACCGGAGCGGGGCTTCTCCGGCACCGGCTCGGTGTGCATGATCAGACCCCGGCCCTTGCAGCACTCGCAGGTCTCGCTGAACGCCTCCAGCAGCCCCGCGCCGATCCGCTTACGGGTCATCTGGACCAGCCCGAGCGAGGTGATCTCGGTGACCTGGTGCTTGGTCCGGTCCCGCCCCAGGCACTCGGTGAGCCGGCGCAGCACCAGCTCCCGGTTGGACTCCAGGACCATGTCGATGAAGTCGATCACCACGATGCCACCGATGTCCCGCAGCCGCAGCTGACGGACGATCTCCTCGGCGGCCTCCAGGTTGTTACGGGTGACCGTCTCCTCCAGGTTGCCGCCCGCACCGGTGTACTTGCCGGTGTTGACGTCGACAACAGTCATCGCCTCGGTCCGGTCGATCACCAGGTGACCGCCGGAGGGCAGGAAGACCTTGCGGTCGAGCCCCTTGAGGATCTGCTCGTCGATGCGGTACTCGGCGAAGACGTCGGTCGTCCCGGCGTGCCGGCGCAGCCGCGTCACCAGGTCCGGCGAGACGTGCGACAGGTACGACTCGACCATGCCGTACGCCTCGTCGCCCTCGATGACGAGCTCACGGAAGTCCTCGTTGAACAGGTCCCGGACCACCCGGATGACCAGGTCGGGCTCCCCGTACAGCAGCACCGGGGCACCGCCCTCGGTCGCCTTGGCCTGGATGTCCTCCCACTGGGCCTGGAGGCGCTTGACGTCGCGGGCCAGCTCGTCCTCGCTCGCCCCCTCGGCGGCGGTACGGACGATCACCCCGGCGCCGTCGGGGACCAGCTTCTTGAGCGCGTCCCGCAGCCGCTTGCGCTCGGTGTCCGGCAGCTTGCGGCTGATCCCGGAGGCGTTTCCGTTCGGTACGTAGACCAGGTGCCGACCGGAGAGCGCGACGTGGCTGGTCAGCCGGGCGCCCTTGTGCCCGATCGGGTCCTTGGTGACCTGCACCAGCACCGAGTCGCCGGAGCGCAGCGCCTGCTCGATCGAGCGGGCCCGGCCCTCCAGGCCGGTGGTGTCCCAGTTCACCTCACCGGCGTACAGGACGGCGTTGCGACCCCGGCCGATGTCGACGAAGGCCGCCTCCATGCTGGGCAGGACGTTCTGCACCTTGCCCAGGTAGACGTTGCCGGCCATGGTGCCGGAGGAGTTCCGGGTGACATAGTGCTCGACCAGGACCCCGTCCTCCAGGACGGCGATCTGGGTCCGGTCACCGCGCTGGCGTACCGCCATCTGCCGGTCCACCGCCTCGCGGCGGGCCAGGAACTCCGACTCGCTCAGGATCGGTGGACGGGTCCGGCGCTGTTCCCGGCCGTCCCGGCGACGCTGGCGCTTGGCCTCCAGCCGGGTGGAGCCGGACACTCCCTGGACCTCGTCGACGGCCTTACGCGGCTCGCGGATCTTGACCACGGTCGGCACACCGTCGTCGCTGACCCCCTCCGCCTCGCCGGAGCCCCGGCGACGGCGGCGACGACGACGCCGGGTCAGCCCGTCGCCACCGTCCTCCTCCTCGTCGTCGCCCTCCTCGGCGTCGGACTCGGTGGACTCCGTGGACTCGGCCTGGGCCGGCTCGTCGGAGTCCTCGTCGTCGTTGTCGTCGGCCCCGCCCTTGCCCCGACCCCGACCCCGGCGTCCACGCCGACGCCGACGCCGACCGGAGGCGGACTCGTCGAAGTCCTCGTCCTCGTCGGTCTCCTCGGACTCCTCCTCGGTCGGCTCCTCGACGACCTCGGCGGTCTCCACGACCTCGGCGGGCTCGGCGTCACGACGACCCCGGCGACGGCGACGGGTCGGCTCGGCCGGCTCCTCGGCCACCGGCGTCGGCTCGACCGGCGTCGGCGGTTGTTCGACCACCCTGGGCGGGGGGACCTCCTCCGGCTGCGGGGCCATGAACAGGACCGTGGGGGCGGAGAGGGCGGCCCGGCGTCGACGGGCCCGCGGCTCGGGCTCTGGTGCTGCTTCGACGGTCCCTGTCGGCGGCACCGCCTCCCCGGCCGGTGCCGGCGGCTCGGCGGGGGCGGTAGCGGTCGGCGCGTCGACGGCGGCGGGGGCCGCCTCGGCCGGGGCTACGACGTCGGCACCCGGGGGAACCGCACCGGCCCGGCTCTGCGCACCGGTGGTGCGCGTCCGACGGGACCGGGGTCGGGTCGCCGCGGCGGTCGCCTCGGCCGGTGCCTCGCCGGTGGCCTGCTCGGCCGTCGACACCTCGGTCGGGACGACTGCCGACGGCTCTTCGGCCGGCGCGGACGGTGCGAGGGCGGCGGCCGGCTCGGTCGAGGCGGTGCCGGTCTGCGTCACGTCGAGGTCGGGCGGCGTCTCGGCCGGCGCGGCGGCCTTCTTCCGACGGGTACGGGTCACCTTCACCGGCGGTACGACCTCCGCGGAGGCCTCCTCCGCCCCGGTGGCGACCAGCGGCTCCTCGGTGGCCTTCTGGGTGGTGGTGGTCTTACGGCGGCGGCGCGGGGTCTTCGGCAGGGACTCCAGGTCACCGGTGACCGGGGCGAACACCTCCGCCTGGGGGGACTCGCCGCTGGCCGACCCGGTCTGGGTGGAGGCCTCGACCGGGGCGTCGGTCTGCTCCGCCGGACTGACCGGGGTGGCCCGGCGTCGGGTGGCCCGCGTCCGTCGGGGCGGGGCGGGTTCGTCGGCGGCGCTCGGTGCACCGATCTCCGCCGCCCCGGTAAGGGTTCGGCTCTCGGTCTCCGCAGCGCCCGACGGGTCACCGTCGTCGGCCGGGACAGCCGCCTCGGCGGAACCGTCGGTGGGGTCGATGGTGGGGTCGTCGGCCGGCTCCGAACCGGTCCGTTCGCTGCCCTCGGGCTCGTTCTCGAGCATGGACGTTCTCCAGTTCTGGCTACCCCGGGCGCGGGTGAGCGCTGCCACGCAGGGTCGCCGCAAAAGTTTTCCGCGAGCGCGCAACGTGCACGACCGCCGAAGTCTGCCTACATCGAGCTCCGACCGTCGGTCAGTGCTCGCCGATGGTTGCCCTGTCGCGGTCCGCTTCCAACGGATCCACGATCGCACCCTGCGCGGTCAGCGTGCCCTGCGCCAGGCGGGTCACCCGTGGTGACACCGGCGGCTCCAGGTCGGCCACCACGCGGAGGCCGCTAAGGACGTCATCGGGCCGGACGGAGGGGGTGACCTGCCGTACGACCAGTTCGAGTATCGCACACGGTACGGCCGCGTCCACGGAAGGCGTCGCCACCGGACCCGCCGTATCCATCCGAATCACCGCACCCCGGGCGTCGAACGTCCGGCGTCCCTGCTTGGTCATCCGCTCGACCTGCACCTCACCGGCGGTGGTGAAGGCGGCCACCGCCTTCTCCAACACCTGCGGGTCGACACCCGGCAACTCGATCCGCCAGTGCGACGCCTCGATCCGGTCGGCAAGACTGCCCCCGCCGGCCACCACGGCGTCCAGGACGTCGAGCCCCGGCGAGAGCGCAGCGTCGAGTGCCCGACACAACGCCTCCGGCTCCACAGGTGCCCGGAGTCCGATCTCCAGGTACTCCGCCTCGCTTGCCACGCCGGTGGGGGCCGCGCTCGCGTACGAGATCTTGGGGTGCGGGGTGAACCCCTGGGAGTAGGCGATCGGCACACCCGCCCGGCGCAGGGACCGCTCGAAGGCCCGGGCGAAGTCACGGTGCGAGGTGAAGCGCAGCGGCCCCCGCTTGGCGTACCGGATCCGGACCTTCTGGACGACCGGTGCCTGGCCGCCCTCCGGCTGTGGTTTCCTGCTGATCGTCGTGCTCCTCGTTCGGCCCGTCACACCGGTCGTCACGGGCGGCGTCGGCGCACGCGTCGGCCCGACGCACACACCCGAAGACCGACCGCGAGGGGTACGGGACGGTGGGCTGGTGGGTGAATGTCAGGGGTGACTGGGAACCTTCATACCGTTGCCGTTGACCGGGGTCAGCGGCAACAGCTTCTGGCCCGTCGGGCCGATCTGGATCTCGGTGTCCATCGACGGGCAGACGCCGCAGTCGAAACACGGGGTCCACCGGCAGTCGTCCTGCTCGTACTCGCTCATGGCGTCCTGCCAGTCCTGCCAGAGCCAGTCCTTGTCCAGGCCGGAGTCCAGGTGGTCCCAGGGCAGGACCTCCAGTTCCTCCCGCTCCCGGGTGGTGTACCAGTCCAGGTTCACGCCGAAGGTGGGCAGCACCTCGTCGGCGGCGTCGGCCCACCGCCGGAACGAGAAGTGCTCGCTCCAGCCGTCGAACCGGCCGCCGTTCTCCCAGACCCGGCGGATGACCGCCCCGACCCGACGGTCCCCCCGCGACAGCAGGCCCTCGATCAGGGACGGCTCACCGTCGTGGTACCTGAAGCCGATCGCCCGGCCCAGCGACCGGTCGGCGTTGATCGCCTGCTTGAGCAGCCTGAGTCGACCGTCGATCACCTCCGGCCGGTCCATCGGAGCCCACTGGAACGGGGTGTGCGGCTTCGGCACGAACCCGCCGATCGAGACGGTGCAGCGGATGTCCTTCGACCCGGTCGCCGCCCGACCGGCCCGGATCACCTCGTGTGCCATCTCCGCGATCTCGAGGACGTCCTCGTCGGTCTCGCTGGGCAGGCCGCACATGAAGTAGAGCTTCACCTGCCGCCATCCGTTGGTGTACGCGGTGACCACCGTCCGGATCAGGTCCTCCTTCGAGACCATCTTGTTGATCACACGCCGGATCCGCTCCGACCCGCCCTCCGGGGCGAAGGTCAGGCCGGTCCGTCGACCGTTGCGGGACAGCTCCTGGGCCAGGTCGATGTTGAACGCGTCCACCCGGGTCGAGGGCAGCGACAGCGACACGTTGGTGCCCTCGTACTGCTGGGCCAGGCCCGAGCACATGTCACCGATCTCGGAGTGGTCGGCCGAGGACAACGACAGCAGACCCACCTCGTGGAAGCCGGAGAACTCCAGCCCCTGCTGCACCATCTGGCCCACCGTGGTGATCGACCGCTCCCGTACCGGGCGGGTGATCATGCCCGCCTGGCAGAACCGGCACCCCCGGGTGCAGCCCCGGAAGATCTCCACCGCGTACCGCTCGTGCACCGTCTCGGCGAGCGGCACCAGGGGCTTCTTCGGGTACGGCCAGGCGTCCAGGTCCATTGTCGTGCGCTTGTGCACCCGGAACGGCACGTCCGCCCGGTTCGGCACCACCCGCTGGATCCGGCCGTCCGGGAGGTAGTCGACGTCGTAGAAGCGGGGCACGTAGACGCTCTCCGTCCGGGCCAGCCGCAGCAGCAGCTCGTCCCGTCCCCCCGGGGACCCCTCAGCCTTCCACTCCCGGACGATCGCGGTGATCTCCAGCACCGCCTCCTCGCCGTCACCGAGGACGGCGGCGTCGACGAAGTCGGCGATCGGCTCCGGGTTGAACGCCGCGTGCCCACCGGCCACGATCACCGGGTCGGCGTCGGTCCGGTCGACCGCCAGCAGCGGTACGCCGGCCAGGTCGATGGCGGTGAGCAGGTTGGTGTAGCCCAGCTCGGTGGCGAACGAGACGCCGAACATGTCGAAGTCCCGCACCGAACGGTGCGCGTCGACGGTGAACTGCGGCACCCCGTTGGCGCGCATCAGCGCCTCCAGGTCCGGCCAGACCGCGTACGTCCGCTCGGCAAGCACGTCGGGCAGCTCGTTGAGAACCTCGTAGAGGATCTGCACGCCCTGGTTGGGCAACCCCACCTCGTAGGCGTCGGGATACATCAACGCCCACCGGACGGTCGCCTCGTCCCAGCCCTTGACCACCGCACCCAGCTCGCCACCGACGTACTGGATGGGCTTGGTGACCTGGGGCAGCAGCGGCTCCAGGAGGGGCCAGACGGAGTTCGTCGCGACAGGACGCGGCGTGGTCGACGGGACGCTCATGGACCCCAAGGGTACGCGCCCACCCGCCGGGCATCGCGCCGCACCGCTGACCCGTGACGGGTGAGGCACCGACTGCGACCCTGACCGGCGTCGGCGAGCCGGTCGGATGCAGTTGCGCTGGACGGCGGGGGTGCGGCCCGGCGGGCGGACGGGCGGGTTCGTGGCTCTGGCACGCCGGTACTAACCTCGCAACCGGCGCGAGAGGAGATTGCCGCGATGCCGCAGCCGCAGCCGGAATCCGACCGGCCGGCGGAGGGGGCCACCCCGGTGACGGGTCCGGGCCGCGATCCTGCGGCCGCCGACGGTCCGCCGCCACCCCCCGTACCACCGACCGACGGTTCCCGCACCGGGCCGCAGGGCACCCGGGAACTGCCGACGGTGGACGCCCACCCCACCCCGTCAGGGCAGGAGAACGTCCCGCCTGCCGGGCCGGCGTCCCGCACCGACGAGCCGCCCACGCCGACCGACGACCTGCCCGAGCCACCCGACGGAGGTCCCCGGCCGCGAACGCCGACCGACGGTCCCGAGCCCGTCGCCGATCCGACCCGGGTCGACGTCGGTCCCGAGGCGACCCGGCAGGTCGAGGCTCCGGCCGGACCACCCGTCACCGACGGCGGCGGGGCCGACACCGGACCCGACCGGAGTGTCGCAACCGGGACCCCTGAGGCCGGACCGGAGCGGACCATCGTCACCGGCACGGCCGACGCCGGAACGGACCAGAACGCCCCGACCGGCGCATCCGGTGCCGGAACCGACCGGACCGCAGTGACCGGGACGCCCGACGCGGGTGCGGCCGAGGACCCCGGGATGCCGCGGACCCGGATGTGGGACGGGCCGCCCGAGGAGCTGCACGGCGGCCGGGTGAGCGGCTCCGCCGCCGTCCCCCCGCCGACCCCGCGACGCCGGTTCTGGGAGTCCGTCAGGCCGACCCCGCCGCCTGCGCCCCCGACCCCGCCGCACCAGCAGACCCCGCCGCCCGAGCAGACCCCGGTGGAGGAGCTGACCCCGGTGGACCCGTGGGCGGGTGCGGACACCAGCGGCTGGCAGCTGCCGTCGACCGGGTATCCCGCCCTGCCCCCGACGACCCACTTCCCCGTCGCACAGGATCCGGGTCCGCAGCGCCCGGCGACGCCGGAACCGGCCTGGTCCGAGCCGCCGCACACCCCACCCGAGGCGTACCCGCGCACCCCGCCGGAGGCGTACCCGCGCACCCCGCCGGAGGCGTACCGGCACACCGGCGCCGAGGCGCACCAGTACCCGTCGACCGGGGCGGCCGCCGAACCGCAGTACCCGTACCGGCCCGCCGAGCCCTGGCCCTACCCGCCGGCCCAGACCCGCCCCGGGGGGCCTCCGGTGCCGCGACCACGGACGGGGTCCAAATCGGAAGAGCAACTAGTAGGTAAAGA
>NZ_JBEPEQ010000116.1:0-17474 GCF_040300925.1 Micromonospora sp. NPDC000207 | reverse complement strand
CGCTGCGCGGACCAGGCTTCGCCGGGGTGCAGTTCCACCCCGAGTCGGTGCTGAGCCCGGACGGCCAGCGGGCGACCCGGGTGGGCCAGCAGCGGCCCCACCAGCTCGGCGAGGACCGCCAGGCCGTCCGGGCTCAGCACCGACTCGGGGTGGAACTGCACCCCGGCGAAGCCTGGTCCGCGCAGCGCGTGCACCGTCTCGTCGGCGGGGTCACGGGCCACCTCCACCGGCCCGTACCCGGTGGGGAGCAGGTCGGTGGGGGACAGCGCGGTGAACGTCGAGTAGAAGCCGACCCGGCGGGCCGTCCCGAAGCAGTCGACGCGCCGCTGCAACCCCTGGTAGGGCGTCGGTCGACGGTGCAGCCCCAGGCCGAGATGCCGGGCCAGGACCTGGTGACCCAGGCAGACGCCCAGGACCGGGCGCCCCCGGGCCAGCAGCCCGGTGAGCAGCCGACCCAGCGCCACGACCTTCGGGTCGTCGCCGCCCGGGTCACCCGGTCCGGGACCCACCACCACCAGGTCGTGGTCGTCGAGGTCACCGGGCCGCTGCCAGCCCCGGACCTCGACCCTCAGACCGAGGGCGGTCAGCTGGTGGGCCAGCATCCCGGTGAAGGTGTCCTCGGCGTCCACGATCACCGCCCGGCGGCCGACCAGGTCAGGCCGGGCCGTGCTGCCCGGCGGGCGCTGGTCCAGCCAGAACCGGGCCAGCGGCGCGTTGCGGGCGGCCAGGGCGGCGCGTACCCGAGGGTCGTCGGCGAGCCGCGCCGGGGGGTGCGGGCCGGGGTCCGGGGCGTCGGGTCCGAGCCCCAGCGCCGCCAGGACCCCGGCGGCCTTGGCGTGGGTCTCGGCCACCTCACCGGCCGGGGTGGAGTGGCGGACCAGTGTGGCACCGACCTTGACCCGCAGCCGTCCGTCGGGGGTGAGTTCGGCGGTACGGATCAGGATCGGCGCGTCGAGGGTCTGCCGACCCGCCTCGTCCCGACCGAGCAGGGCCAGGACCCCGGCGTAGTAGCGCCGACCGGTCCGCTCGTGCCGGGCGATCACCCGGCAGGCGTTCTCCATCGGGCTGCCGGTCACCGTGGGGGCGAACATCGTCTCCCGCAGCACCTCCCGGACGTCCCGGGAACTCCGCCCGGCCAGCAGGTACTCGGTGTGCACCAGGTGGGCCATCTCCTTGAGGTACGGCCCCACGACCTGCCCGCCGTGCTCGGCGACCCGGGCCATCATCTTCAGCTCCTCGTCGAGGACCATGTACAGCTCCTCGACCTCCTTCGGGTCGTGCAGGAACCCCAGCAGCGCGGTGGGGTCGGCGACGGCCCCGGGGTGCCGGAACGTCCCACTGATCGGGTTCATCATGACCAGCCCGTCGTCGACGCTGACGTGCCGTTCCGGGCTGGCCCCCACCAGGGTCCGGGTGCCGGTGTGCACCACGAAGGTCCAGTACGCGCCCCGTTCCCGGGTCAACAGGCGGCGCAGCGCCGCCAGGGCGGCGCGCAGCGGCGACCCCTCCACCCGGGCGTCGAGGGTGCGGTGGAGGACGAAGTTGGCGCCCTCCCCCCGACCGATCTCCTCGGCCAGGACCCGGGCGACGGTCTCGGCGTACTCGTCGTCGGTGCTGTCGAACCGCGCGCCGGTGGCGACGACCGGGAGGTCCGGCAGGGCGGCACGGGCCTCGGCGGGGTCGATCCGCTCGACCGCGTCGACGACCAGGCACTCCAGCGGCATCGCGTCGTCGACGCAGTCGAACCCCCGTTCGGTGACCTGCCGGTAGGGGACCAGGGCCAGGGTGTGCGGCCCGGCCCCGGCGTCGGGCAGGGGCAGGTCGGCCAGCCCGTCGACGGTCCGCAGGACGCCGGTGAACAACTCCAGGTACGCGGTGCCCTCGCGGCGGACGAGGGCGAAGGGACCGGGATCGCGGCCGTCGGCGACGGCGGCGAGCAGCTCGGACAGGCGGGACATCGGTTCTCTCCTCGGGGACTGGGTGCCACCACGGGGCGGACCGGGAACCGGGAGAGACCGGCGGCCGCCTTCGGGGCGGCCGCGTCGGGAAGCTACGCGCGGGGGTGGGCCGCCGGGTCGGCGGGCCACCAGGAGAAGGACGGCGCGAGCATGTCCCCACCCTACGCGGCTCCCGGCGTCGGCCGGTACCGGTGTCCGCGTACCGGCGAAGGGGTGTCCCCGGACCAGGGGGTGGGTCGCGGAACGGGTTCCGGCGGACATCCGGTTGGGTACCGTGACCGTCGATGAGGATTCTCGCGCTCGACCTCGGCACCTCCTCGGTACGCGGGCTGGTGCTGGACGCGGACACCGAGGTGATCCCCGGTGCCCTGGCCCGGCGGGTGATGCAGGTCGACGCCACCGACGAGGGCGCGGGCACCCTGGACGGCCCCCGGTACCGGGCCGGGCTGACGGCCTGCCTGGACGAGTTGGCAGACGCCGGGCACCTGCGCGGGGTGGTCCTGGTGGCGGTCTGCGCCCAGTGGCACTCGGCGGTACCGCTGGACACCCGCCACGAGCCGCTCGGCCCGGTGTTGACCTGGCTGGACACCCGGGCCGTGCCGACGGCGGGCGCTGTCGGCCCGGTCGACCCGCACGCCTTCCACCAGCGCACCGGGGCGTGGTGGCACCGCACCTACTGGTCGGTGCGGCTGCCCTGGCTGCGGGAGCGGGTCTCGACCCGGGTGGCCCGGTTCGCCGGTCTGGCCGAGTACGTCCTCGGCGGACTCCTGGACGACGCGCCCATGTCGATCTCCCTGGCCTCCGGGACCGGGCTGCTGGACCTGCGGACACTGGGGTGGGACGCGGAAGCCTGCGAGCTGGCCGACGCCCACCCGGGCGAGCTGCCCGAACTCGCCCCCCAGGACTGGCGGGGGCGGCTGCGGGCCGAGTACGCCCGGCGCTGGCCCGACCTGGCCGGGGCGGACTGGCACGTGCCGTTGGGCGACGGAGCCGCCTCCAACGTCGGCTCCGGGTGCGTGGGCCCGGGCAGGGCGGCGGTGACAGTGGGGACCTCGGCCGCGGTACGGATGATCGAGGCGGTCCCCGCCGGTGGGCCGCTGCCGCCGTTGCCGCAACGGTTGTGGCGTTACCGGGTCGACCACGACCACGTGGTCACCGGGGCGGCGTACTCCGCCGGGGGGAACCTGTTCGCCTGGGCCGGCCGGGAGCTGCGGCTGCCCGAGGGCGCGGAGTTGGAGGCGGCGCTGGCCCGGATACCGCCGGACGGCGCGACCCCGGCCGACCCGCGCTTCGGTGGCGACCGTCCACCGGGTCTGGCCCCGGCCGGATCCGGGCGGATCGACGGGATCAGTTTCCACACCACGGCGGTGGAGATCCTCGCCGGGCTGAACCGGGGGCTCTGCCTCCAGGTCGCCGAGGACCTGCGGGTCCTGGAGCACACAGTGGACGAAGCCGTCGAGGTGGTGCTCGGCGGGGGCGCGATGGCGGCGTCGCCGTGGTGGCGGCGGGCCTTCGCCGCCGCGCTCGCTCCGCGTACGGTGCTGCACCAGCCGGATCCGGAGATCGGCGCGAGTGGCGCCGCGCTCGTCGCACTGGGCCGAATCGGTGACGCTCCGTGTCCGGTCGACATCGGCCGGACGGATGAGCCGGATTCACCGACCACGCCAGGTTCCACGCCCTGCGCGTATTCTTCCTGACCACGACCGCACCCCGACCCGTTGACACAGCTCACGAGCCTGGTTGGATGAACCCGCTCGCCGGTTCGCGGCGTGACGGGGACCGAGGAGGCAGAGAGTGGGCACACGTCCCGACTCGAATCCGGGCGGGGTGTCGAGCCACCGCCGACGCAGGTTCGACGTTCGGGTCGTACCCCATCGGCGTCGGTCGGCGTTGCGGCTCAGGGACTGGCGGATGGGCACCAAGCTCGCCACGGTCCTGGTCATCCCGACGTTGGCGTTCCTGGTGCTGGCCGGTGTGCAGACCGTCGGCCTGGTCGGCCGGACCACCACCCTGAGCGACTTCGCCGCCCAGGTGGAGGTGGGTCGGGAGATCAACGCCGCGGTGCACGCGTTGCAGCAGGAACGCGACCGGACCGCCGGTGAGCTGGCCGAACTGCGTTCCGCCGGGCGGCGCAACAACGGCGACGAGGCGATCGCCGCGCTGCGCCCGTTGCAGGAGAGGACCGACGGTGCGCTGGCGGACCTGCGTCGGGCCGCCGAACCGTTGGCCGACTCGGCTCCCTCGTGGCAGGTCGCCTACGCCGAGGTGCTGGAGGCGGCCGACCAGGTCGTCTACATCCGGGGTGCGGTACCGGCGGCGGTGCTGAGCAGCGACACCATCCTGAGCAACTACCACCGGGCGATCAACGCCCTGCTCGACCTGCTCGCCGAGCCCTCACCCGGTGAGGGGCAGCCGGCCCTGACCGAGTCGGTCCTGCGCTACGTGCAGCTGGCCCGGGTCAAGGAGCTGTCCAGCCGGGTCAGCGCCCAGCTCTACGAGGCCTCCCGCGCCGGGGAGTACGGCCTGGAGGACCAGGTCACCCTGACCGACCTGCGGGCCCAGCAGCTGACGGTGCTGGGGGCGTTCCGGGAGGCCGCCACCGACCCCCAGGTGACCCGCTACGAGCAGGTGTCCCTGGAACCGACCTTCGTGGCCGCCACCGAACTGGAGGAGAGCAGCCTGCCCACCGAGGGCAACGAGCCCGCCGTGCTCGCCGCAGACGAGTGGTGGTCGGCCAGCGGGCAGCGTCAGGACCTGCTCGGCGGGCTGCTGACCCAGGTGCTCGACGACGCGGTGGACCAGGCCAACGGGGCCAGCAGCAGTCAGCTGCGGCAGACCCTCCTGGTGGCCGGGGGGATCGCCACTGTGCTCGGCGCCGCGGTGCTGACCTCCGTGCTGATCGGCCGGTCGATCGCCAGGTCGATGCGGATGCTGCGGGGTCAGGCCCTGCGGATCGCCCAGGTCGACCTTCCCGACGCCCTGGACCGACTCCGTACGGTCAGCGGCGGGGTGCCCGAGATCGAGGTCTCCCCGGCGGTGGTCCGGTCGCTCGACGAGATCGGTGAGCTGGCCGAGGCGTTCGTCGCGGTGCACCGCAGTGCGGTCAGCGTCGCCGTCGAACAGGCGACGATGCGGCGCAACGTCAACGCCATGTTCGTCAACCTGGCCCGCCGTAGCCAGGTCCTCGTCGAACGGCAGTTGAAGCTCCTGGACGACCTGGAACGGGAGGAGGGCGACCCCGACCAGCTGGAGAACCTGTTCAAGCTGGACCACCTCGCCGCCCGCATGCGACGTAACGACGAGAGCCTGCTGGTGCTCGCCGGTTCCGAGTCGACCCGGCGGTGGAACCGGCCGGTGAACCTGGGTAACGTCCTGCTCGCCGCCAGCGCCGAGATCGAGCAGTACCAGCGGGTACGGCACGAGTCGGTGGGCGACGCGCGGCTGGTCGGACACGCGGTGGGGGACCTGGTCCACCTCCTGGCCGAGCTGCTGGAGAACGCCACCTCCTTCTCCCGCCCGGACACCACGGTGGTGGTCAACGCCTGGACCGAACAGGACGCCACCACCATCGAGATCGTCGACCAGGGTCTGGGGATGAGCGAGACCGCCCTGGCCGAGGCGAACCAACTGCTGGCGGCCCCACCTGCGGCCGACGTCGCCGCCTCCGAGCGGATGGGTCTGTTCGTGGTCAGCCACCTGGCCTCCCGGCACGGCGTCGAGGTCCGGCTGCACCCCGGCGACCGGTCCGGTCTGGTGACCCGGATCCGGCTGCCCGTCTCCCTGCTGGCCACCGACGACGCCGACCTGGACCTGCCAGGTGGTCCCCGCACCCCCCACGGTGTGCCTTCCGCGCCGACCGCCCCGACGGTCTCCCTGGTGGACGCACCCACCCTGGCCATCACCCCGGTGGTGGTGCCGGGGATTCCCGAGGTGTCCACCGCCGAGCAGCCGGCGGAGCTGCCGGTGGCCGGTCAGCGGCCCCGCCCGACGACAGTGCCCCGACCTCCCCGCCCGGTGCCGGTCCGCGCCGACGACGTGCTCACCCCGACCGGGCGGCAGGCACCCGAGAGCGGGTGGTGGTCGGCCCAGGGACCGGCACCGTCGACCGCCGGGTCGTCGGCGCCGCCGGAACGTCCGGTGACCGCCGGAACCAACGCCCAGGGTCTCCCGGTACGGGTGCCCATGGCCCAGCTCGCCTCGGTCAGCCAGCCGGCCCGGCCGCAGGAACCAGCGCGGCACGACCCCGACCCGGAGAAGGTCGGCGGCATGCTCTCCCGCTTCTACAGTGGGGTACGCAGAGCCGAGGTCGAGGAGACCAGTCAGATGTTCATGCCGCCGGCCGGCGGGCGCAGTGAAGGGGGACAACAGTGACGACGACGTTGAGCCAGGAGGCGCGTGACCTGAGCTGGCTGGTCAGCGCCTTCACCGAGCGGGTCCCGGGGGTGGCGCACGCGGTGGTGGTCTCCACCGACGGGCTGCTGGTCGCGATCTCCGACCACCTGCCCCGGGACCACGCCGACAAGCTCGCCGCGGTCACCTCCGGGCTGATGAGCATCACCGCCGGGGCGGCGCAGATGTTCGACGGTGACATCGTCAAGCAGACGGTGGTCGAGATGGGCCGGGGTTACTTCCTGGTCATGCAGATCCGGGACGGTTCCATCCTGGCCACGCTGGCCGCCGGGGACGCCGACATCGGTGTGGTCGGCTACGAGATGGCCCGGCTGGCCAAGCAGGCGGGGGAGATGCTCACCCCGGCGCTGCGGGCCGAGCTCCAGCAGGCCCTGCCCCGCTGAACCGACGACGGTCGGCCCGGTCCGGGTGGGACCGGGCCGACCGTCGTCGTACCTGCCGTCGGCCCACCGGGTGGGCGTGCCGACGGCAGCGGTCGGGTCAGAATCCGTTGTCGCTGATCACCTTCCGGTACCAGTGGGCGCTGCGCTTGAGGATCCGGCGCTGCGTGGCGTAGTCGACGTAGACCAGGCCGAAGCGCTGGTCGTAGCCGACCTCCCACTCGAAGTTGTCCAGCAGCGACCACACGTGGTAGCTCTCCAGCGGCACCCCGGCGGCGATGGCCCGGTGCGCGGCGGCCAGGTGGTCGCGGAGGAACTCGACCCGGGCGCTGTCGTCGACGGTGTCGTCGGCGGCCAGGACGTCCCGGGTGGGCAGGCCGTTCTCGGTCACGGTCAGCGGGATCGGGCCGTAGTCGCGGGTGACCCGGGTCAGGATGTCGAAGAACCCGTCCGGGTAGATCTGTTGCCAGTTGGCGACCGACGTGGGCCAGCGCTGTTCGGTGCCGCCGTCGGCGGTGACGTAGATCGGGGTGTAGTACTGCACCGCGAGCAGGTCCACCGGGGACGAGATGACGTCGAGGTCACCGTCGAGGATGCCGGTGGCCAACCGGCTGGTCGGCCCGAGGTCGGCCAGCACGTCGGTGGGGTAGCTGCCGCGCAGGATCGGGTCGAGGTAGAGGCGGTTCTCGTACCCGTCGTAGAGGCGGGTGGCCTCGGCGGCGGCGGGGGAGTCGTCGGCGGCGTAGCAGGGGTGCAGGTTGATCGCCGGTCCGATCCGGCCCGGCTCACCGGTGGCCCGGAAGGCCTGCACCGCCAGCCCGTGGGCGAGGTGCAGGTGGTGGGCGACCAGGTAGGCGGCGTCCGGGTCCTGCAGGCCGGGGGCGTGGTGGCCGCGCAGGTAGCCGTTCTGCACCACGGTCTTGGGCTCGTTGACGGTCAGCCAGACCGGGATCCGTTCGCCGAGGGCCCGGAAGACGATGTCGGCGTAGTCGGCGAAGCGGGCGGCGGTGTCCCGGGACTCCCAGCCGCCCTTGTCCTGGAGGGCCTGCGGGAGGTCCCAGTGGAACAGGGTGGCCATCGGGGCGATGCCCCGTTCGCGCAGCCCGTCGGCGAGCCGCCGGTAGAAGTCCAGACCGCGCTGGTTGGGGGTGCCGGTGCCGTCGGCCTGGATTCGGGTCCAGGAGATGGAGAAGCGGTAGCTGTCGAGGCCGAGGTCGCGCATCAGGTCGAGGTCGGCGGGCCACCGGTGGTAGTGGTCGGCGGCCACGTCGCCGGTGTCGCCGTTGCTGACCCGGCCGGGCGTACGGCTGAAGGTGTCCCAGACGGACTCACCTCGGCCGTCCTCCTTCGCCGCTCCCTCGACCTGGTAGGCGGAGGTCGCCGCGCCCCAGCCGAAGGTGGCGGGGAAGCGCAGGGCGACCTGCGGTTCGGCGCTCGGACCCCGGTCCTCGTCGGAGGCCGGCGCGGCGGTGGTGGGGCCGGCGGCCACTGCCGCGGCGGCGCCGAGGGGGGTGCCGGTCGCGCCGGTGGGCGCGGGGGACGACGCGGCGCGTTGTAGCAGACGCCGCCGGGTGAGCATCGACATTGGGCGTTCTCCTCACAGCAGGTTGCCTGCCACCGACGACCGGGAGCGCTCCCAGAATAGGGTAGGCGCGGCCGGTCCGCGTAACTGCCTGCGGTGGACCACGTTCTGACGGGGCCTGACGGACCACAGTCGGCGGCCGGATGGAAGGGGTGGAGCGGTCGACGGCTGCTGCCGAGGTCGACGCGGCCGGCGAACGGGCGCCGGGGGCGAGCGAGGTCGGCGGGGTGCGCCGCTTCTACAGCGAGCGAGGCCGTCCGGGTGGCGTACGCCTGTCCCGTCGGCCTCTTTTCCCGTCGAGGACGGGGGTTTAGTGTGGGGACGGGGGAGGGCAACCCCCGTCCCCAGCAGTGGTACTGCACACGCACTTGTGATTGTGGGATCCGCGTGCGTGGTGCGCGGGAGCCGGGCCACGCGAGTGGCTCTGGGTTCCACCTCCCTCCAGTGTCGGTGGGTCATCGGCTGGCGGCGGTGTCCGGGCTGGCCCGCCGTCAGCCCTCGGGCTGGTGTGCCGGGACGTCCGAGGACGACCCTGGGCTGTTTCCGTCGTTGTGCGTACGTTCGTCGATGGAAGCGCTCCCATCGGCGATGAAAGCGACTGTAACGCTCGTCACGGGTTTGTGAAAGCCCCTCAACGAGATTGAAACATCCAAGTGTCTCCCCTTGCTGTGGGAGCGCTTCCATGCAAGACTGTCGAACTACTGCGACGCGGAGCCAGTATCGCGCGAGCGTGGGTCGCCGAGGGCATCCCGGTCTCCGACCGGTACGGCACCCCCACGGTGGATTCCGGCGATCCACCGAGCCCGGCCCAACCGCCGGGCGACACCCCCACCCGAGCGCCTCCTTCCCCCCGCGTACGAACAGCACGTGTGGAGGTGCTCCGCCGGGACTCGCGCCCGGCCTGGCCCGAGGAGACACCGCGCACATGAGACTCAGGGCAAGTCGTCGCCGCGTGGCGATGCTCGCCGCAGCCGTGCTGGCCGTCGGCGGGGTTACCCTGCCGGCCGGTGCCGCACAGGCCGCCCCCGCCTGCGACGTCGTCTACACGACCAACGACTGGGGCAGCGGCTTCAGTGCCAACGTCACCATCAGGAACCTCGGCGACGCGATCAACGGATGGTCGCTGAAGTTCGCCTTCCCCGGCAACCAACGGGTCACCCAGGGCTGGTCGGCGAGGTTCAGCCAGACCGGCAACGAGGTGACCGCCACCAACGAGACGTGGAACGCCGCCATCCCCACCGGCGGCTCCACCAGCATCGGGTTCAACGGCTCGTACAGCGGCAGCAACCCGAAGCCCACCTCGTTCTCGGTCAACGGGGTCACCTGCGGCGGCACCGCGCAGAAGCCGCCCACCGTCGCCCTGACCGTGCCGGCCGGACCCTTCACCGCACCGGCGACAGTCCCGCTGACCGCCACCGCCGCCGACGAGGACGGCACGATCAGCAAGGTCGAGTTCTACCGCAACGGGCTGCTGGTCAACACCGACACCACAGCGCCGTACGCGTACAGCCTGGCGAACCTGCCGGCCGGTGACTACACGGTGCAGGCCAAGGCGTACGACAACACGAACCTCAGTGCGGTGTCGGAGAAGTCGTTCACCGTCAGCCCGGCCACCGGTCCGGCACTGGTGGCCACCCCCACCTCGGTCAGCGTGGCCGAGGGCGGTACGGCGACGTTCAACCTCAAGCTCAGTGGCGCCCCCTCGGGGACCGTGCCGGTGACGCTGACCCGTACCGGCGACGCCGACATCACCGTGTCACCCGCCTCGCTGAGCCTGACCACGGCGAACTGGTCCACCGGGGCCACCGTCACCGTCGCCGCGGCGCAGGACGCCGACACCGTGGGCGGGACCGCCACCATCACCGCCTCGGCCACCGGATACACCCCGGTGACCGTCACCGCCACCGAGATCGACGACGACGTGCCCGGCGGGGACAACGTCTGGGTGGAGCGGTTCCTGGCCCAGTACGGCAAGATCAAGAACTCGGGGTACTTCAGCCCCGAAGGGGTGCCTTACCACTCGATCGAGACCCTGATCGTCGAGGCTCCCGACCACGGCCACGAGACCACCTCCGAGGCGTTCAGCTTCTGGCTGTGGCTGGAGGCCAACTACGGGCGGGTCACCCAGAACTGGGCCCCGTTCAACAACGCCTGGACGGTGACGGAGAAGTACATCATCCCCTCCACCGCCGACCAGCCCACCGCCGGCTCGGCCGGTGACGCCCAGTACGCCGCCGAGAACGACCTGCCCAGCCAGTACCCGTCCGCGCTACAGCCGAACGTGCCGGTCGGCAAGGACCCGCTGCGCAGCGAACTGCAGTCCACCTACGGCACCGGCAACATCTACGGCATGCACTGGCTGCTGGACGTGGACAACGTCTACGGCTACGGCCGCTGCGGCGACGGCACCACCCGCCCGGCGTACATCAACACCTTCCAGCGGGGCACCCAGGAGTCGGTCTGGGAGACCGTGCCGCAGCCGTCCTGCGACACGTTCAAGCACGGCGGCCAGTACGGCTACCTGGACCTGTTCGTCAAGGAGTCCAACGCCCCGGCCAAGCAGTGGAAGTACACCAACGCCCCGGACGCCGACGCCCGCGCCGTCCAGGCCGCCTACTGGGCCCTGGTCTGGGCCAAGGAGCAGGGCAAGCAGGCCGACATCGCGGCCACCGTGGCCAAGGCCGCCAAGATGGGCGACTACCTGCGGTACGCGTTGTTCGACAAGTACTTCAAGAAGGTCGGCAACTGCGTCGGGGCCAGCACCTGCCCGGCGGGCAACGGCCGGGACTCGGCGCACTACCTGCTGTCCTGGTACTACTCGTGGGGCGGGGCGTACGAGGCCAACCAGAACTGGTCGTGGCGGATCGGTTCCAGCCACAACCACTTCGGCTACCAGAACCCCTTCGCGGCCTGGGCCATGACCAACACCCCGGAGCTGGCGCCGAAGTCGCCGACCGCGGCGGCGGACTGGACCAAGAGCCTGGAGCGGCAGCTGGAGTTCTACACCTGGCTCCAGTCCGCCGACGGTGGCATCGCCGGTGGCGCGACGAACAGCTGGGGCGGGCACTACGGCCAGCCGCCGGCCGGGACCTCCACCTTCTACGGCATGTTCTACGACGTCGACCCGGTCTACAACGACCCGCCGTCGAACCAGTGGTTCGGCATGCAGGCCTGGTCCATGCAGCGTATCGCCGAGCTGTACCTGCAGACCGGCAACACCAGGGCCAAGGCGCTGCTGGACAAGTGGGTGCCGTGGGCGATCGCGAACACCACCGTCGGGTCGAACTGGTCGATCCCGGCCGACCTCAAGTGGACCGGGCAGCCCACCACCTGGGCCGGCTACCCGCACACCAACGCCAACCTGCGGGTCGAGGTCATCTCCACCGGGCAGGACGTCGGCATCGCCGCCGCCTACGCCCGGACCCTGATCGCGTACGCGGCGAAGTCCGGCGACACCGCGGCGAAGACCACCGCCAAGGGGCTGCTGGACGCCCTGCACGCGGCGAGCGACGCCAAGGGCGTCTCCACCCCGGAGACGCGCGGTGACTACCGCCGCTTCGACGACACCTACGACGCCTCCACCGGGCAGGGCCTGTACATCCCGCCGGGTTGGACGGGTCGGATGCCCAACGGGGACCAGATCGCCGCGGGCAAGAGCTTCGTCGACATCCGTTCCTTCTACAAGAACGACCCCGACTGGCCGAAGGTCCAGGCCTACCTCGACGGTGGACCCGAGCCCGTCTTCAACTACCACCGGTTCTGGGCTCAGGCCGACGTCGCCATGGCGTACGCCGACTACGGCAAGCTGTTCCCGAACGGGTGACCCCTGTCCTCCGGGTGGACGTCTGGTACGTCCGCCCGGAGGAGCCGACCGGATCCGGGGATGGACGACTCCCGGTCGGCGACCGGCCTGATTCCCACGATCAGGCCGTGGTGGGCCGGTCGTCCGGCCAACGCAGCGGATCGGCCGGCCCACCACACCGCAGCCGTACGGCGTTTTCCTGTGCACATACCGGAAAAGACGGGCGCGAGGGATAACGCGACGGCGAAGGACGGAGTAACGTACGTCACCGGAGAGGCCGCTCCCCCCGTGGCGGCCTCTCCATCATCTTTTCGGCTCGACCGATCCTGGCTCGACGGGCGCGCCTGGCTCGACCGACCCTGGGTCGACCGACGCACCTGGCTCGACAGGCGGGTCGGGGTCGACAGGCGCACCTGGGTCGACAGGCGCACCTGGGTCGACAGGCGCGTCGGGGTCGACCGGATGGCGCAGCCCCGGGTGGCCGGGCGGCAGCGACCGGCGGATCACCACCCAGCTCACCGCGATGGCGGTGGCCACCAGCGGCCAGGTCAACGCGATCCGGGCCACGACGAGGGCGACCACCTCACCGGAGAGCCACAGCGGAACGAAGACCGCCAACCGCACCACGTAGGTGGCCGCCCACACCCAGCTGCCCCGGCTGTAGGCGCGGACCAGCGCGGGGTCGCGCCGCCACCGCCCCCGCTGGCCGAGCGCCGCCGCGACCACCACTCCGAGCAGGGGCCACCGCACCACGATGCTGACCGCCCAGACGAGGGTGCTGGCCGCGTTGGAGAGCAGTTGCAGCAGGAAGAAGTCGGCGGCCCGCCCGGTCCGCAACGCGATCAGGGCGGCCACGCAGACCGCGAGCAACCCGATGAGCACCGAGCGGGGCCGGTCCCCGCGCCGCAGCCGCCAGCCCGCCAGGGCGAGCCCGGCCAGCACCGCCGCCCACACCCCACCCCAGAGCGAGTCGCCGCCGACGAACCAGCCGACCGCGAACGCCACCGGGGGGACCGTCGCGTCGACGGCCCCGCGTCGACCACCGAGCAGATCACCGAGTGACTCCGGTCGCTGCTCTCCTGTGCTTCCGGTCACGTCATCCCCTCACGTCCGCACTCCAACCTAAACGTCGCAGGCTTCGGTGGGCCAACGATGGACCGGCCGTGTCGGGCGGCTAGGGTTTGCGGGTGCGAGCGACGGCAAGGGGTTGGACCGCAGTCTGGTTGGTCGTACTGGCCCTGGCCCAGATGGGAGCCTTCGTCGTCCTCTGGCGACTCGCCGTGCACACCCCCCTCGGGCAGTGGCTCGACACCGTGGCGCTGACCGGTAACCAGATCGGCCGCGCCCAGGTCACCGGCCCGGTCAACAAGATCCTCAACGCGATGTCGGTGGTGTCCCTGCTCGCCGCGACCGCCTTCATCGGGTTCATCGCCCTGATCCGGGGACGGGTCGCGCTGGCCATCACCGCCACCCTGCTCATCGGCGGGGCCAACATCACCACCCAGATCCTCAAGTACGGAATGGACCGGCCGGACTTCGGCGTCGACCCGGAGCGGGCCTTCGTCGGCAACAGCCTGCCCAGCGGGCACACCACGGTCGCGGCCTCGGTGGCGGTGGCGCTGATGCTGGTCCTGCCCCCGAAGGTGCGGGTGCTCGGGACGGTCCTCGCCGCCGGGTACGCCGCGATCGCCGGGGTGGCCACCCTGTCGGCCAGCTGGCACCGGCCCAGTGACGCTGTCGCCGCGTACCTGGTCGTGGGGGTGTGGGCGGCGCTGGCCGGTCTGGTCCTGCTGCTCACCCAGCGGGAGGACGCGAAGATCAGCACCGAGGACGCGCATCGGATGGCAGCCATCCTGCTGGGCGGGGCGGGGCTGGTGGCGATCTGCGTGTCGGCGGTGGCGCTGGCCTGGCTGGTCGACCTGCCTCGGGTCGCCCCCGACCAGCTCACCCGACGGCCCCTGTTCGCCGGGTACGCGGGCAGCGCGGCCGGGATCGCCGGGGTGATGGGTGTGGTGGCGGCCCTGATGCTCGCCGTGGTGCACCGGCTGGTCCCTCGCCACAAGGGCTGACCTGACTCCTGGATCGTCCGACCCGGCACCCTTGCCACTATTGGCTAATGGGGTTAGCCTTATAGCTAACCTACGTAGCTTCTGATGGGGGTGCGAACCATGACCGAGCTGCTGACCCTGGCAGACGGAACGATCGCCTACGACGTGACCGGCGAAGGACCCCTGGTGGTCCTCGCCCCCGGCGTCGGAAACGGACGCGACGCGTACCGGTTCGTCACCCCGCACCTGGTGGCCGCCGGATACCGGGTCGCCACCGTCGACCTGCGCGGATCCGGGGAGTCCAGCGTCGGCTGGCCGTCCTACAGCCGTACCGCCATCGCCGGTGACCTGATCGCCCTGATCCGCCACCTCGGCGGCCCGGCCGTGCTGGTCGGCCACTCGATCTCCGGCGGCGCCGCCACCATCGTCGCCGCCCAGGCACCCGACCTGATCACCGGCATCATCGAACTGGCACCCTTCACCCGCACCCAGTCGATGCGGCTGGGAGACCTCCGACACGGCCCCTACCGCCGAGGCGCGCTCCGACTGGTCGGCACCCTGCTGGGCAGCCGCTCGTCCTGGCAGCGGTACCTCGACGTCGCCTACCCCGGGACGAAACCCGCCGACTGGGCCGCCCACCTCGCCGGAATCGACGCCATGCTCCGCGAGCCCGGCCGGATGCAGGCCCTCCAGAGCATGCTCCGGTCGGCACCCACCGACGCCGGAACCCACCTGGCCGACGTACGCTGCCCGGCCCTGATCATCGAGGGATCCCTCGACCCGGACTGGGTCGACCCACGGGCCGAGGGCGAGGCGATCGTCGCCGCGATGCCGACCGGCCTGGCCCGACTTGAGATGATCGACGGCGCGGGCCACTACCCGCACGTCCAGTACCCCGCCGAAACGGTGGCCCTGATGCTCACGTTCCTCCGGACCGACGCCCATGCCTAGGGCCGGCCTCGCGCTGCCCGCCGTGATCACCGCCGGGGCGGAACTCGCCGACGAGGTCGGCCTGCCCCACCTGACGATGGCCCTCCTCGCGGAACGGGTCGGCGTCCGGACCCCGTCGCTCTACAAGCACGTCGAATCCCTGGACGCCCTGCGCCGCGGCATCGGCGTCCAGGCCCTGCGCGAGTTCGGCGAGGCGATGTCCCGGGCCGCCGTCGGCCGATCCGGCCCCGACGCCGTCCGCGCGATCGCCGACGCCTACCGCCGCTGGGCCCGCGACCACCCCGGCCGGTACGCCGCGACGCTGCGCGCACCCGCCGCCGACGGCGCGGACGAGGAGTACCGCCGGGTCAGCGACGACGTCGTGCACATCCTGTTCGACGTCCTCGCGGGCCTCGACCTCCCCGACCCGAACGCCGTCGACGCCGCCCGTGCCCTGCGATCGGCCCTGCACGGGTTCGTCACGATCGAGGCCGCCGGTGGCTTCGGCCTGCCCCGCGACGTCGACCGCAGCTACCGGTTCCTCGTCGACACCCTCGTCGCCGGCCTCCGACACGGCACCGACACCCGGGACGGCACCGCCCCCCGCTGACCGGACCGGGGCACCGCACACCCGGGGGCCGACCAGAGACGCCACCGCAGCGGGCCGGGACACCGGTGGGCCGGTCAGCGACGCCACCGCAGCGGGCCGGGGCACCCCACTCCTGGGGGGTCGGTCAGGGACGCCACCGCAGCGGGCCGGGGTGGACCGTCCAGAGCAGCCGACGCCACCACGGGCGCAGCCCCCTCAGCCCCGCGACGTACCGGCGGGCCGCCGTGACCGCCCGTTCGGCCTGGGCGGGGGTGGCGGTGCCCGGGGCGAACGCCACCTGGTTGAGCAGTTCGGCCAGCTCGACCACGCCGTCACCCACCACCGGATCCGCCGCCCCCGCCTTGCCGGACATGGGCGGGGCGGCGGCCCGCAGGACCTCCCGGGCCCGGGCCGCCACCTCCGTCGCGGCCAGGTCACCGCCGACCGGATGCCCCGCCAGCCGCAACGCGTCGGTCACCTCCCGCCAGGCGCCCGCTATCCGCCGGGACGGGTCGTCGACCCCCAACCGGGACCGGCTCCGCGCCCGACGCAACCCCGCCAGTGTCACCAGCACCCCCACCACCAGCACCAGGACCCCGCCGACAACGCCCACCACCAGCACCGCCACCGGCACCCCCGCCGACCCGTCCGGCGGCTGCGGGGCGGCGACAGGCTCCGGGGTGTCGGTCGGCTCCGGGGTCTCCTCCGGGACGTCCGGCGGCGGGGTCTCCTCCGGCCGGGGACGGAAGTCCTCCTCCACCGGACGCGGGTCCTCGTCCGGGCGGGGGAGCGGGTCGAACGCCACCCACCCCAACCCGTCGAACAGGACCTCCGGCCACGCGACGGCGTCGGCCGCCCGGACCGGACCGTCAGCGCCGGGCCGGAACCCCACCACCACCCGGGTCGGCAACCCCGACAACCGACCCAGCACCGCGAACGCCGCCGCGAACTGCTCGGAGGTCCCCCGCTGCCCGCCCGCGTTACGCGGCCCGAACAGGAAGAACTCCAGATTCGGGTACGCGTGCCCGCTCGGCGCGTCGGCCACCACCCGGTAGTGCTCGGCGAGGAACTGCTCGATCGCCCCTGCCCGCGAGTAGGGGGCACCGTTCTCCTCGGCCAGCTGCCCGGCGAGGCGACGCACCGAGTCGGGCACCCCGTCGGCGACCTGCACCACCCGGGCGACCTCCGCACCCGCCGGGACGTTCACCGTCGGCAGGAGGTTCGTGTCGGGACGCTCCCGGGCCGACGTCACCGCGTACCGCAGCCCCGACGTCAACCCCTCCGGGTGGATCAGCGTCCCGGTCGTCGCGTCGTACGCCACCCGCGCCCCGGTGACCTCCCGAGGGGTGGCCACGGCGGGCAGGAGACGGCCGGTGAGGTCGGCGACGGTGATCTCCTGCCGGACCTCGTCGACCGAGCTGTACGTCGCCGCCTCGGTGGCCGGGAGGATCCGCCCCGCGTTGCGGTACGTCGCCCCCACCCGCCAGGTCACCCCGTCGTAGTCACTGAGCACGGCGAGCCGGATCCGAGGCGGGACCACCCCGGCGTCACCACCGAGGGTGGTGACCTCCAGGAGACGCTGCTGCGGGTTCAACGCCCACCCGGAGATCCGGATCAACGGATTCTCGTCGAGCGACTCCACCTGCGGTGGCTCGACGTACCGACGGGGATCCACAGGTCGCCTGTCGACGAGGGCGGCGACCGCCGGACCGATCAGCGCAGCGGCGGCCACCACCACGACCACCCCGGCCGCAGACGTGGCGGCGAGGCGGACC
>NZ_JBEPEQ010000115.1:0-17535 GCF_040300925.1 Micromonospora sp. NPDC000207 | reverse complement strand
CGCGGCGACGGTCTCGTCGGCCGCCTCGTCGGCGGCGGCCACCAGGGGGGCGATCAGGAACCGGGCGTCACCCGGGGCGTGCTGCCGGGCCAGGCTCAGGGTCGCCGCCCGCAGCACGTCCGCCCCGGTCGCCGTGGTCCCGACCACCGCCAGGTGCCGTCCCGGGGTGGCGTCCATCGTGAACAGGGCGGTGGTGCCGTCGACGTCGACGGTCCGCCCGACCAACGCGAGCGGCCGGCGACCCCCGGGACGCAGTCCGGCGAAGGTCGTGTCGTCCTCGACGTGAGCCGCCTCGTACCCCCGGAAGACGGCAGGTGGCCGCGAATCCGACGGCCGGGACTCCCACAGGTCGTGGCGGAGGGCGGCGAGGGCACCGGCGTCGGCGTGCGCGTCGGGGAAACGGATCACCGTGTCCGCGCCGGCCTCCCCGGCCGCGGTGTTCAGCACGGCGGAGCCGATCGGAAGGGCACCGGCCGCGTCGTTCATCGGGTCGAGCACCCCGGAGCCGCCAGGCAGCGCGACCCGCAACGGGAACTGCCCGAAGATCGCCTCCGCCCGACCGTAGAGGGCCTCGATGCCGCCGGTGCTCTGGCTGGCCAGGACCAGGTGTACGCCGTACGAGCGGCCCTTGCGGGCCAACTCCTCCAGCAGGTCTACCGCCTCCCGGGCCACCGCGTCGTTGCCGGCCAGCAGCACGTGGAACTCGTCGATCACCGCCACGATCCGGGGGGTCGGGGTGTCGTCGCGGGGCAGGTCGGCCAGCTTGGTGACCCCGTGCCGTTTCAGCGCGGCGGCCCGCCGGTTGAGCTCCCGACGCAGTTCGCGCAGGACCGCCACGCCGTACTCCCGGTCGGACTCGATACCGACCGCGCGGGCGTGCGGCAGCCAGGACGGGTCCCGCCCGGTGGGTACGAACTCGGCGAAGCTCACCCCCTCCTTGAAGTCGAGCAGGTAGAGCTGCAACTCGGCCGGGGAGTACCGGGCGGCGAGGCTGTAGAGGACGTCGAGGAGGAACACCGTCTTGCCGGCACCGGTCCGGCCGCCCACCAGCCAGTGTGGGGTGACGTCGTCGAACGCGACGGTGACCGGCTCCCGACGGACCCGACCGATGACGGTACGCAGCCCGGGGCCGGACGACTCGGCCCACCGGCGGGTCGGCAGCAGATCGGAGAAGGTCAGGGCACCGTGACGGCGGGTGGTGTCGGCGAGGTGCTCGGCGAGCGCCTGCACCGAGGCGGCCGGGGGGTCGCCGTCGAGCAGGACCGGAGCGGCCAGCCCACTCCCGTCGGCGCTGTACGGCTGCCCCGGCGGGTCGCCGACGTACGCCCACCTGTCGTCCAGACGCAGGTGCGTGGTGCTTCCGAGTGGAGGTGGCGGGTCACCGGCGCGGTGCTGCGGATACCCGGCGACGAGCACACACACCGCGGCGGCGGGACCGGCGTGGGTGAGGGCGGCGAGTCGGGCCGATTCCCGGGGGGCGGGCGTCGACGCGGCCACCACCAGCAGCAACTCCACCTGACCGGAGTCGGTGTGTCGGGCGTCGCGGGCGTGTCGTTCGGCAGCGTCGAGACCGGCCGCCACCTCCGCCTCGGTGGTCGCCGGCGGGTCGAGCACCCCCGCGTCGACAAGCGGACGCAGTGGGGCGAAGGTCGCGCCCAGGGCTGCGGTGTCGATCCCCCACACCCGGATCGAGCCGGGCGGGGCGGTGGCGAGCAGCCGTAGGACGAGGGCGCGCAGCAGGGCACCGACGCGGGGGTCCCGGGCGTCGACGTCGACCGCCAGGTGGTGTCCCCCGCCGAGCGGCACCAGCGCGGGGAACTCGATGTCGGGGGTGGACGCCGCACCGACGCGGACCGGGGTGGGCCGGTTGGTCAACGGGGTGGCCCCCGGGGCGGGGGTGCCCAGTTCGGCACCGAGGCGGGCCAGCCGGGCCGCCAGGTCGCGGCAGTCGTCCGCCCCCGCCGGCGGCCGGTCGTCGAAGGCCCGGCGGGCCGCGGCCAACCGGTCCCGGGCCTGCCGGTGGGCGATGACCGCCTGTCCGTACGCCGCAGCGAGCCTGCCCACCCGATCGCTCTCCCTGTCCCCTGCCGAACCGGTCCAGCGAACCCTAACGGACCCGTGCGACCCCGGCACAGTCCGCAAGGGAGCGCCACGCCGTCGTCGGCGGGGGGCCGGTCAGCCGGTGACCGAGGTGAGGGCGGGCAGGTAGCCGTCGCGGTAGCCGGCGGCGTTCGGGTGGTACGCCTCGATCACCCCGGTGACGTCGCGGATCCACGGTTCGGCCCCGCAGACCCCGTGCCCGGCGAACTGGGGGCGGGTGTCGGCGAAGGTGGCTCCGGCGGCGCGGGCCCGGTCGGCGGTGACCACGGCGAGCGTGTCGGCGGCCTCGTTGAGGAGGGTTCGCTTCTGGGTACTCATCGCCAGCGCCCCGCACGAGCCGGTCTCGAACAGGCGGGGATAGCCGAGCACGATCAGTCGGGCGTTCGGGGCACGGTCCCGGATCGCGGCGTACGTCCGGTCGAGTCGGCCGGGGAGCGTACCGGTGGCGAACGTCTTGGCCTCGTTCACCGCGTTCGTGCAGCTGGCGGTGGAGCCGAACCGGCAACTGGTGATGACGTCGACGAAGCCCGCGTCGTTGCCCCCGATGGTGATGGTGACAATCGTGGTACGGCTGCTCAGTGAGCCGACCTGTGTGGAGATCACGTCGGAGGTGACGGCTCCGGCGCAGGCGGGGAAGCCGAAGCTGGCGACAGAGTTGGCGGCGGCCCAGAGCGGGGCGTACGACTTCTGGCTGCGCAGACAGGTCGACGGTTCGTACGGAGCGGCCCCGACCCCGGAGGAGTACGAGTCACCGAGTGCTACGTAGTGCACCGGCTCGGCGGCCTGCGCGGACGCGGGTACGAGCACCGCGCCGACGGCGGCGGTGGCGAGAACGGCCAACGTGGACAGGGCACGGGCCAGGGGGCGGTGGAGCATGTCGGACCTCCACGGACAGGGGGTGGTGGTGGGTCCCCGGCAGACACGTGCACCGCCGGAACGGGTTGTTACCAGGCGGTAATGCTATCGAAACATCTCCATCGATGGAACAGCTGAGTGCGACGATGGATGTCCTGCCCAATCCACCTCGGGAGGTGCCGTGGGGAAGACCTACGAGAGCATCACCGGCCGACTCCGGTCGTTCATCGAAGCCCAACCACTGTTCTTCACGGCCACCGCACCCCTGGCCGCTGACGGCACCGTCAACCTCTCCCCCAAGGGGCTCACCGGGTCGTTCGCCGTCGTCGACGAGCACACCGTGGCGTACCTCGACTTCGCGGGCAGCAACGCGGAGACCATCGCCCACCTGCGGGAGAACTCACGCATCACGCTGATGTGGTGCGCCTTCGACGGCCCGCCGAACATCGTGAGGATCCACGGCCGGGGCGAACCCGTGTTCCGCGACGACCCCCGCTGGACCGGCCTGCTCGCCCACTTCCCGAACCTCGACCCGAGCCGGCACGGGCTCCGCGCCGTCATCGTGGTCCGGGCCACCCTCATCCGCGACACCTGCGGGTACGCCGTACCCCTGATGCGCTACGAGTCGGACCGCGACCTGCACGGGCGACGCTTCGCCCGGGAGGACGACGAGTCGTTGAGCGCCTACTTCACCGGCAAGGACCACGTCGCTACCAGCCTCGACGGTCTGCCCGGCCTCCCCCTACCCCTACCGCCCACCCCGACCACACCCCCACCTTCACCCCGGACCCCGACCCGACCGTCCTGACCCTGCGATGTCACTTCCCTCCCCGGCCCACCGACCCGGCAGGCGGGCGCACCCGAGCTACGGAGACGGCACATCGGCTGGCGACGAATCGGCAGGTAGCGCACCGACCGGCAGCATCCTCAACCCCCTGCCGCAGCCGATCGGAACGGGCCGACGGTCACTGCTCGCGCTCGCTCCGGCCCCGGGGGCCGGGGCGGCCCAGGACCGCCAGCCCGACGCCAATCGACTCAGAAACCGGCCCGAGGCCAACCGACCAAAGCCAACCGACCAAGGCCAACAGGCCACAGGTCAGCCCGATCAGCAGACCCACAGCCCGCAAGCCCAAGGCCCGCTAGCTCGGAGCCGGCAGGCCCAGAACCCGCAAGCCCAGAGCCGGCAAGGTCAGGGCCGACACGGTCAGGGCCGACACGGTCAGGGCCGACACGGCCAGAGCCGGCAAGGTCAGGGCCGACACGATCCGGCTAGGCCATCCATGGTCAGCGGGCGGCGAGGGGCTGGCTCGCCGGGTCGACCAGGGCCGGGAGGCGGCCGTGCCCACCCAGGTGGGTGTGGATCGCGGCGGCTGCCGCCCGTCCCTCGGCGATCGCCCAGACGATCAGGGAGGCACCCCGGTGCATGTCACCGGCGACGAAGACGCCGTCGACCCCGGTCTGCCAGTCCGGGCGGGCGTCGACGGCACCCCGGGCGTTGCGGGTGACTCCGAACTGCTCCAGCAGGGGCTGCTGTTCGGTGCCCTCGAAGCCGATCGCCAACAGCACCAGGTCCGCTGGCAGTTCCCGTTCCGAGCCGGGCACCGGCGTGACGATCCGCTGGCCCTCGCGCTTCTCCACGGTCACCTCGGCGATCCGGACCGCCCGCACCTGGCCGGTGCCGTCGTCGACGAACTCCTGCACCGCGGCGGCGAAGACCCGCTCGCCGCCCTCCTCGTGGGCCGGGTAGCTGCGCAGCACCCACGGCCAGGTCGGCCACGGGTCGCGGGCCGCGTCCCGCCCGTGCGGCGGCTCCGGGTAGAGGTCGAGCTGGTGCACCCCGGCTGCACCCTGCCGGTGGGCGACGCCGAGGCAGTCGGCGCCGGTGTCGCCACCGCCGATGATGACCACGTGCTTACCGGCCGCGTCGATCGGGGTGCCGTCGGTCAGCACGGCGGTGGGGGCCTGCCCTCCGTCGGCCGCGGCCACCGCCTTGTTCGCCGCGACCAGGTGCGCCATCGCCTGGTGCACCCCGCGCAGCGCCCGTCCGGGGGTCGCCGGGGTGTCCCGGCCGGCGAGCGCGCCGCAGGCCAGCAGCACCGCGTCGTACTCCGCGCGGAGTTGCCGGGCGGTCACGTCCACGCCGACCTCGACACCGGTACGGAACTGCACGCCCTCGGCGGACATCTGGGCCAGCCGCCGGTCGATGTGCTCCTTCTCCAGCTTGAAGTCGGGGATGCCGAAGCGGAGCAGACCGCCGATCGCCTCGTCGCGTTCGAACACGGTGACGGCGTGACCGGCACGGGCCAGTTGCTGGGCGGCGGCGAGGCCGGCCGGGCCGGAGCCGACCACGGCGACCCGACGCCCGGTCGGGGCCGGTGCCGGTCGGGGTGTCAGCAGATCCCGGTCCACCGCCGCGTTGGCGATCTCCACCTCGACCTGCTTGATGGTGACGGGCTGCTGACCGCCCAGGCCGAGCACGCAGGCCGCCTCGCAGGGGGCCGGGCAGAGCCGACCGGTGAACTCCGGGAAGTTGTTCGTGGCGTGCAGCGTCTCCACCGCCGATTCCCAGGAACCGGTCCGGACCAGGTCGTTCCAGTCCGGGATGCGGTTGCCCAGCGGGCAGCCGTCGTGGCAGAACGGGATGCCGCAGTCCATGCACCGGGTGGCCTGCTCCCGGATCAGCTCCTCGCCGGCCGGCGGATACACCTCACGCCAGTCACTGATCCGCACCGGCACCGGTCGGCGGTCGGGCAGCCGCCGGTCGTAGCGCAGGAAACCGTTCGGGTCAGGCACGAGCCACCTCCTGGGCCACCGTCCGCACGTCGGACGGCACCGGCGCAGCCGATGCGGCCGCGGCGGTCTGGGTTGCCGACGCGACCGGTGCCGTGAGGGCGTCCATCACCGCGTCGTCGACGTTCTGGCCGGCGGCTTCGGCGGCCCGCATGATCTCCATCACCCGGCGGTAGTCCCGGGGGACCACAGCCGTGAACTCCTCGACCGCCTCGGGCCACCGTTTGAGCAGCTCCTCGGCGACTGCCGAGTCGGTCTCGGCGAAGTGCTTCTGCACCAGCTCGTGCAGGTGGACGCGTTCGTCGTCGCGCAGCGGTGCCAGGTCGACCAGCTCGGTGTTGACCCGACGCTCGTTCAACCGCCACACGAACGCGGTCCCCCCGGACATGCCGGCGGCGAAGTTACGTCCGGTCGGGCCGAGCACCACCACGGTCCCCCCGGTCATGTACTCGCAGCCGTGGTCACCGACGCCCTCGACGACTGTCACCGCTCCCGAGTTACGGACCGCGAACCGCTCACCGACCCGGCCCCGCAGGAACAGTTCCCCGGCGGTCGCCCCGTACAGGATGGTGTTTCCGGCGACGATCTGGTCCTCGGCGCGCTCCCCCGACGGGGCGTCCCCGGCGGTGAACGGGGCGGCGGCGTCGGGGCGGACCACCAGCCGACCGCCGGAGAGCCCCTTGCCGACGTAGTCGTTGGCGTCGCCGTGCAGCCGCAGGGTGACCCCGGCGGGCAGGAACGCGCCGAACGACTGTCCGGCGGTGCCCCGCAGGACGAACTCGATGGTGTCGGTGGGCAGGCCGGCACCGCCGAATCGGCGGGTCACCTCGCCGCCGAGCATGGCACCGACGCTGCGGTGCTCGTTGCGGACCGCCACCTCGACCCGGACCGGCTCCCGGTCGGTCAGGGCGGGCTGGGCCAGGGCGATCAACTCGTTGTCCAGGGCCAGTTCCAGGCCGTGGTCCTGGGCACGGGTCCCCCGCCGGGAGGCGCCCTCGGGCAGCTCCGGAAGGTGCAACACCCGGGCCAGGTCGAGGCCCTTGGCCTTCCAGTGGTGCACGGCCGGGGTGACGTCGAGCAGTTCGGTTTGCCCGATCGCCTCGTCGATGCTGCGCAGGCCCAGCTCGGCCAGGTAGCCGCGGACCTCCTCGGCGAGGAAGAGGAAGAAGTTCTCCACGAACTCGGGCGTTCCGGTGAAGCGCTCACGCAGGACCGGGTTCTGGGTGGCGATGCCGACCGGGCAGGTGTCCAGGTGGCACACGCGCATCATCACGCAGCCGGCGACGATCAGCGGGGCGGTGGCGAAGCCGAACTCCTCCGCGCCGAGCAGCGCCGCGATCACCACGTCCCGACCGGTCTTGAGCTGGCCGTCGACCTGGACGGTGACCCGGTCGCGCAGCTTGTTCAGCAGGAGGGTCTGCTGGGCCTCGGCCAACCCCAGCTCCCAGGGGGTGCCGGCGTGTTTGAGCGAGTTCAGCGGGGACGCCCCGGTGCCGCCGTCGTGGCCGGAGATCAGGATGACGTCGGCCTTGAGCTTGGCCACCCCGGCCGCGACGGTGCCCACGCCGACCTCGCTGACCAGCTTGACGTGCACCCGGGCGGCCGGGTTGACGCACTTGAGGTCGTGGACGAGTTGGGCGAGGTCCTCGATGGAGTAGATGTCGTGGTGCGGGGGTGGGGAGATCAGGCCGACGCCGGGGGTGGCGTGCCGGGTCCGGGCGATCCACGGCCAGACCTTGTTGCCGGGCAGCTGCCCGCCCTCGCCGGGCTTGGCCCCCTGCGCCATCTTGATCTGGAGGTCCTCGGCGTTGACCAGGTATTCGCTGGTCACCCCGAACCGGCCGCTGGCGATCTGCTTGACCGCGCTGCGCCGCTGCGGGTCGTGCAGCCGCTCGACGTCCTCGCCGCCCTCCCCGGTGTTGGACTTGCCGCCGAGGCGGTTCATCGCGATGGCGAGGGTCTCGTGCGCCTCGGCCGAGATCGATCCGTACGACATGGCACCGGTGGCGAACCGCTTGACGATCTCGCTGACCGGTTCGACCTCCTCGATCGGCACCGGCGGCCGGACGTCGGTACGGACGCCGAACAGACCCCGGAGCGAGCCGGCCTGGGCGGCCAACTCGTCGACCTTGGCGGTGTACTGGCGGAAGATGTCGTACTGGCGGCTGCGGGTGGCGTGCTGGAGCAGGAAGACCGTCTCCGGGTTGAACAGGTGCACCTCGCCGTCGCGACGCCACTGGTACTCCCCGCCCACCTCCAGGCGGGTCGGGGCCTCGGTGCCGGGAACGGGCCAGGCACGGGAGTGGCGGGCGGCGACCTCGGCGTGGATCTCGGACAGGCCGATTCCACCGATGGTGCTGGGGGTGCCCCGGAAGTACCTGTCGACGAGTCTGTTGTCCAGGCCGACGGCTTCGAAAACCTGCGCCCCGCAGTACGACGAGACGGTGGAGATGCCCATCTTCGACATGATCTTCAAAACGCCCTTGCCGAGCGCCTTGACGTAGTTGCGCACGGCGTCGGCCGGCTCCACCCCGGGCAGCCCGCCCGTGGAGATCATGTCCTCCACCGACTCGAAGGCCAGGTACGGGTTGACCGCGGCGGCACCGTAGCCGATGAGCACTGCCGCGTGGTGCACCTCGCGGCAGTCGCCGGACTCGACGATGAGCGCCACCTGGGTCCGGGTCTGCTCGCGGACCAGGTGCTGGTGCACGGCGGCGGTGAGCAGCAGCGACGGGATGGGGGCGAGTCGGGAGTTGGAGTCCCGGTCGGAGAGGACCAGGATGCGGACGCCGTCCTCGATCGCCTCGGAGACGTGCCGACAGATCTCGGTCAGCCGGGCCCGGATACCGGCCCCGCCGTCGCGGACCCGGTAGAGCCCGGAGACCCGTACCGCCTTGAACCCGGGCAGGTCACCGTCGTCGTCGATGGAGAGGATCTTCGCCAGCTCGTCGTTGTCGATCACCGGGTGCGGCAGGACGATCTGTCGGCAGCTCGCCGGCCCCGGGTCGAGCAGGTTGCCCTCGGGGCCGATGGTCGAGGCCAGGCTGGTGACCAGCTCCTCCCGGATGGCGTCCAGGGGCGGGTTGGTCACCTGGGCGAAGAGCTGGTGGAAGTAGTCGTAGAGCAGCCGGGGTCGGGTGGACAGGGCGGCGATCGGGGTGTCGGTGCCCATCGAGCCGATCGGCTCGGCCCCGGTCCGGGCCATCGGGGCGAGGAGGATCTTCAGCTCCTCGTCGGTGTAGCCGAACGTCTGCTGACGGCGGCGTACCGAGTCGTGGGTGTAGACGGTGTGCTCCCGCGCGGGCAGGTCGTCCAGCTCGATCAGCCCGGCGTGCAGCCAGTCGGCGTACGGCTGCTCGGCGGCCAGCTCGGCCTTGATCTCGGAGTCGGAGACGATCCGGCCGTTGACCGTGTCGACCAGGAACATCCGGCCGGGCTGCAGCCGCCCCTTGGCGACCACGGTGGCCGGGTCGAGGTCGAGTACGCCCGCCTCGCTGCCCAGCACCACGAGCCCGTCGGCGGTCCGCCACCAGCGGCCCGGCCGCAGCCCGTTGCGGTCCAGCACCGCGCCGACGATCTCACCGTCGGTGAAGGCGACCGAGGCGGGGCCGTCCCAGGGCTCCATCATGCTGGCGTGGAAGCGGTAGAAGGCCCGCTTGTCCGGCCGCATGGCCGGGTCGTTCTCCCAGGCCTCCGGGATCATCATCAGCACCGCGTGCGGCAGGCTCCGCCCGGCCAGGTGCAGCAGCTCCAGGACCTCGTCGAAGTTGGCCGAGTCGCTGGCGGCGGGGGTGCAGATCGGGAAGAGGCGACGGATGTTGCCGGGGATCGACGGGGTGCGCAGCAGCGCCTCGCGGGCCTGCATCCAGTTCCGGTTGCCCCGGATGGTGTTGATCTCGCCGTTGTGGGCGATGAACCGGTACGGGTGGGCCAACGGCCAGGAGGGGAAGGTGTTTGTGGAGAACCGGGAGTGGACCAGGGCGATGGCGCTGGCCACCCGCTCGTCGGTCAGGTCGGGGAAGAACTCCGGCAGCTGGTCGGGGGTGAGCATGCCCTTGTAGACCATGGTCCGACCGGACAGCGACGGGAAGTACGCCGGCACCCCCCGCTCCGCGGTCTCCCGCTCGACCCGCTTGCGCAGGCAGAACGCGACCCGGTCCAGGTCGATCCCGGTCAGCGGGGAACCGGCCGGGCCGTCCGGGGTGTCGGTGAGCCGGTGGGCGGCGAGGAAGACCTGCCGGACCCGGGGCATCGCGGCCAGGGCGGTCTCGCCGAGGCCGCCGGACTCGGTCGGCACGTCCCGCCAACCGAGCAGGTCGGCCCCCTCGACCAGGGCGTACTTGTCGACGACCCGCCGGGCCTGGGCCTCCGCGGCGTCGTCGTCGGGGAGGAAGACCAGACCCGTGACGTACTCCCCGGCCGGGGGCAGGGGGAAGTCCACCACCTCGCGGAGGAAGGCGTCAGGCACCTGGATCATGATTCCGGCACCGTCGCCGGTGTTCGGCTCGGCGCCTCGGGCACCCCGGTGGTCGAGGCGGCAGAGCGCCCCGAGACCGCCCGCGACGACCTGGTGGGAACGCCGGCCGTGCAGGTCCGCCACGAAGGCCACGCCACACGCGTCGTGCTCCTGGGCCGGGTCGTAGAGGCCGGCCGAGGCGGGGGCGGGCTGCTGGGGGAGCGGGTACGGGAAAGCCACCGGGTCTCCTGTCGTCACTCAGGTTGGATCACGGTCGGGACGACGTCGGCCCTGGAGGGTCTATTGAGTCTACGTTAGGGCCTGTCGCGCAAGACCAGTGCAGATTGATCACACTTCCAACAGGTGAGACGGTAGTCTCGCGCCGTGGATCCTGCACCGGCAGCCCTGATCGCCCGAATCGAGACGTTCTACGACGCGGTCCCCCGCGACGTCGCCCGAGCCGAGGAGCACGGCGGTCTGGTCCTCTTCGTCCGGGAGGACCCCGGGTGGCCGTTCTACGCCCGTCCCGCGCCCGCCACCACCGCGCCGGTGTCGGCGGACGACATCACCACGGTACGTCACCGACAACGGTCACTGGGGCTCCCCGAGGCCTTCGAGTGGGTGCACGAACAGAACCCGGAGTTGCAGGAGGTGGCCCGAGCGGCGGGGCTCCGGGTCCGGCCGGCACCACTGATGGTGCTGGACCCGGACATCCGACCCGATCCGGTCACGTTCAGCGACGTACCGGTGCGGTTGGTCACACCTGACACGCCGGACTTCGTGCGGGACGTCGCCGCCCGGCGTGCCGTGGCGGCGGTGGGTTTCTCGGCGGCGGGTACCGCCCCGGGGGACGCCGGACCGCAGACCCGCGACGCCGCCGTCACCGAGCTGGACGTCGCCGCCCTGGAGGAGGAGGCGGCCCGGATCACCGACGGTCGCCGGATCTGTGTCCTGGCCGAGACGCCCACGGCGGGTGCCCTCGCCAGCGGCATGGCCATCCGGGTCGGGTCGGTCGCCGAGATCGCCGGGGTCTCCACCCTGCCGGTGGCCCGACGGCAGGGCCTGGGCGCGGCGGTCACCGCGGCCCTGGCCCGGGCGCTGCGCGACGGCGGCACCGAGGTGATCCTCCTCTCCGCCGGCAGCGCGGAGGTCGCCCGGGTCTACCGGCGCGTCGGATTCCGGCAGGTCGGCACCGCCTGCCTCGCCGAACCCGCCCCGTCGCTCCCTAACCCTGGTTCGGGGGGTGCCACCGGGCGGCGGTCTCGGCGGCGGAACCCCACAGCCGGGGAGTGATGGCACCCAGGGCGGCGTCGCGGGCCCGCAACGCCAACCGACCCCGGGTCCGCAGCACCGCCGACATCCGTCGGGTCTGCCGCACCACTGTCGCCGCGCGGGGCCGACGGCTCCGGTCGTACGCGGTGAGCGCGTCGGGCAGGCTCATCTCCCGGACCAGGCTCTGCAACGTGGCCGCGTCCTCGAACGCGAGACAGGCCCCCTGACCGAGGTGCGGCGGCATGGCGTGGGCGGCGTCACCGAGCAGCACCACCCCACCGGGCCCGGAGGGAAACGAGTACGTCCGGGGCAGTGGACGCAGTTCCCGGATCTCGTGCTGCACCAGGGCCGCCGGGTCGGTGGCGGCGAGCAGGTCGTCGATCGGGGCCGGCCAGCCCGCGTACCACCGGCGCAGCAGGGTCAGCTGGGTCGGGGGCGGCTCCGGACGGGACGCCCCGGCGGCGGTGGCCGCCCAGTAGATGCCACCCCGCTGGGTCGAGCCGTACTCACCCAACGAGGCCACCACGAACCGGTAACCGGCGCCCAGGACCTCCCCGCCGATCGGGCTGTCGACTGCCACCTGCGGCGCCCGGTACCACGGGATCACCGCCGCCCAGGTGGCGCACCCCGAACTGGTCACGTTCACGGTGGGGGCGAGCTGCCGCCGCAGGACGCTCTCCGTACCGTCGGCGGCCACCACCAGGTCGGCGGTGAGGGTGTTCCGACCGTCCTCCACCACCGGGCGCTCCCCCGGCTGCACCCGGACCGTCCGGACCGTCACCCCGGTCCGCAGCTCCACCCGGTCACCGAGCCCGGCGACCAACGCGTCGTGCAGGTCCTCCCGGTGCACGATCACCGGCGTCCGCTCCCGTGCGGCAGGTCGTGGCTGCACCAGCCACTGCCCGTCGGGGCGGCGGACCCCGCCGTCGGCCAACGGGGTCGAGATCGCCGTCAGGGCGGCGTCGAGGCCCAACGCCCGCAGCGCGCGTACCCCGTTGGGCCAGAGGACCACCGCCGTGGGCTCCGGGCGGAACCGGTCGGCCCGCTCCAGGACGGTGACCTGCCACCCGGCACCGGCCAGCGCCCCCGCCACCGACAGGCCGCCGAATCCGGCACCGACCACCACCGCGGTACGCATCGCCGCCGCCCCCGTCCCTCAGCTCTCGCGTTCGGCGCGACCGGCGGCGCGGTCGTCGGGATCGGCGCTCTCCTCGGTGGGCCGCCCGTCCGTCGGGGTCCTCGCCCCGTCCCCGGTCCCGGCTGCCGGATCCGCCCCGCCGGTCTCCTGGTACGCGCGGAACTCCTCCTCGGAGACGACCCGGTACCCCTGCGGGGCGTCGGACCTGGCCGCCTCCTTCGCGGAGAGGTCGACCTGGGAGACGTCACCGCCGGTGGGGTTCGACTTCGGGGCGGCCGCCCCGACCGGGATCAGATACTCCCGGGGACCTCGCACCCGCAGGAAGTAGATCAACGCCCCGAGGAACACCAGCGCGGCGGTCCACACGTTGAGCCGGGCACCGAGGATGGTGTTGGCCTCGTCGGTCCGCATCATCTCGATCCAGAACCGGCCGACCGTGTACCCCATCACGTAGAGGGCGAACGCCCGTCCACGGCCCAGCCCCAGCTTCCGGTCCACCACGAACACCATTGCGGCGACGCCGATGTTCCACAACGCCTCGTACGCGAAGGTCGGGTGGTAGAGCCCCGGTTCGAGGATCGGCTGCCCCTGGTCGTCGCTGAGGGCCCGACCCGGATCGTTCGGGTCCATCCGGTGGATCTCCAGACCCCAGGGCAGGGTGGTCCGGCCGCCGTACAGCTCGTTGTTGAACCAGTTGCCGATCCGGCCGACGGCCTGCGCCAGGGGCAGGGCCGGGGCCACCGCGTCGGCCACCACCGTCAACGGGATGCCGAGCTGCCTGGCGGCGAACCAGGCACCCACCGCACCGCCGGCCACAGCGCCCCAGATGCCCAGGCCGCCCTCCCAGATGGCGAACGCCTTCAGCGGGTCACCACCGGTGCCGAAGTACTTCTCCGGGGAGGTGATCACGTGGTAGATCCGGGCGCCGATGATCCCGGCGGGCACCGCGTACACGGCGATGTCGAGCACCGCGCCGGGGGCCACACCCTGACGGCGCAGCCGCCGCTCGGTGACCCAGCAGGCCACGACGATGCCGATGATGATGCACAGCGCGTACGCCCGGATCGGCAGCGGACCCAACTGCCAGACGGCGGTGCTGGGGCTGGGTAGGGCCGCTTGGGGACTCAGCGAGACGACGGTCACGGATGCACACGCTACCGCCGCCCGGCACCCTGGCGGCACCCCGGTCCGTCAGGACTGCGGGTTGCGGACTCCCTCGGCCAGGTCGGCGCTGAGGGCGCGCAACGCGGCCAGGCCGGCAGCCGGGTCCGGGGCGTCGAGGACACACCGGATCAGGGCGCTGCCGACGATGACCCCGTCGGCGTACCCGGCCACCGCCGCGGCCTGCGCCCCGGTGCCCACGCCCAGCCCCACCCCGACGGGCAGGTCGGTCACCGCGCGGACCCGGGAGACCAGGGCCGGCGCCGACGACGAGGTCTGCTCACGGGCCCCGGTGACTCCCATCAACGCTGTGGCGTAGACGAAGCCCCGGCAGTGCCCCACCGTCATCGCCAGTCGGGCGTCGGTGGAGGACGGGGAGACCAGGAAGGTCCGGTCGAGCTGGTGGGCGTCCGAGGCGGCCAGCCACTCGGCGGCCTCCTCCGGGATCAGGTCGGGCGTGATCAGCCCGGTGCCACCGGCTGCGGCGAGGTCGCGGGCGAAGGCGTCCACCCCGTACTGCTCGACGGGGTTCCAGTAGGTCATGGTGACCACCGGCGCGCCGGTGGCCGCCACCGCCTCGACGATGCGCAGGGTGTCCCGGACCCGGACGCCACCGGCGAGGGCGATGTCGCTGGCCTTCTGGATGACCGGTCCGTCCATCACCGGGTCGGAGTACGGGATCTCCACCTCGATCACGTCGACGCCGGCCTCGACCATCGCGGTCATCGCCGCGATGCTGCCCTCGACGGTGGGGAACCCGGCCGGCATGCAGCCGACCAGGACGGCCCGCCCGTCGGCCCGGGCCTTGTCGAACGCCACCCCGATCCGGCTCACACCGCCACCTCACTGCGATCGGCGTCGCCGTGGACCGCGACAGAAATGGTTCGCTCGCGCAACTCGCTCACACCGCCACCTCACTGCGATCGGCGTCGCCGTGGACCGCGACAGAAATGGTTCGCTCGCGCGACTCGCTCACGCCGCCCCCTCACCGTCGAGAATGCCGAAGTACTCGCCGGCGGTGTGGACGTCCTTGTCGCCCCGGCCGGAGAGGTTGACCACCACTGTCGGCTCCCGGCCCAGGTCGGCGGCGAGCTTCGGGGCGATCTTGAGGGTGCCGGCCAGGGCGTGCGCGCTCTCGATCGCGGGGATGATCCCCTCGGTCCGGCAGAGCAGTTCGAACGCGGCCATCGCCTCCCTGTCGGTCACCGGCAGGTACGTCGCCCGGCCGGTGTCGTGCAGCCAGGCGTGCTCCGGCCCGACCCCCGGGTAGTCGAGCCCGGCGGAGATGGAGTGCGACTCGACCGTCTGCCCGTCGGCGTCCTGCAGGACGTAGGTCCGGGAGCCGTGCAGCACCCCGGAACTGCCGCCGGTGATGCTCGCCGCGTGCCGGTCGGTGTCGACCCCGTCCCCGCCGGCCTCGAAGCCGTAGAGCCGCACAGCGGGGTCGCCGACGAAGGCGTGGAAGATACCGAGTGCGTTGGAGCCGCCGCCGACGCAGGCAGTCACCGCGTCCGGCAGGCCGCCGGTCAGGTCGAGGCACTGACTGCGGGCCTCGTCGCCGATGCCCCGGACGAAGTCGCGGACCAGCGTGGGGAACGGGTGCGGGCCGGCGGCCGTACCGATGAGGTAGTGGGTGTCGTCGACGTGGGCGACCCAGTCCCGCATCGCCTCGTTCATCGCGTCCTTCAGCGTCCGCGACCCGGTGGTGACCGGCACGACTGTGGCACCGAGCATCCGCATCCGGGCCACGTTGAGCGCCTGCCGCTCGGTGTCCACCTCGCCCATGTAGACCACGCACTCGAGGTCGAACAGGGCGGCGGCGGTGGCGGTGGCCACCCCGTGCTGCCCCGCCCCGGTCTCGGCGATCACCCGTCGCTTGCCCATCCGCCGGGTCAGCAGCGCCTGACCGAGGACGTTGCGCACCTTGTGCGCCCCGGTGTGGTTGAGGTCCTCCCGCTTGAGCAGCACCTTCGCCCCGGCCTCGGCGGAGAACCGCTCGGCGGTGTAGAGCAGCGAGGGGGTGCCGGCGTAGTCGCGCAGCAGCCCGGTGAACTCCTTCTGGAACGCCTCGTCGGCCATCGCCGTCCGGTGCGCCTCGCCCAGTTCGTCGAGCGCCGCGACCAGCGCCTCCGGCACGAACCGCCCGCCGAAGCGGCCGAAGTGGCCGGCGGCGTCTGGTTGCGGGGAGCCGGAGTCGGGGCTCGGCTGCGCCGAGGCGGCGGCGTTCATCGGGTGATCCTCTCCGTGGTGCGTCGACCGGGTCCGGTGCGGCCGGACCCGGTCGGCGTCAGCGCACCGGCCGGGGCGTGGCCGGGTGGTTGCCGGCGTTGACCAGTTCGGCCACCGCCTCGCGTGGGCTCTTCTGGGTGACCAGTCCCTCGCCCACCAGGACCGCGTCGGCACCGGCCGAGGCGTACCGGATGAGGTCGTGCGGACCCCGGACCCCCGACTCGGCAATCTTGACGACGCTGCTCGGCAGGCCGGGGGCGATCCGCTCGAAAACGGACCGGTCGACCTGAAGCGTACGCAGATCCCGGGCGTTCACCCCGATGACCTGTGCACCCGCCTCCAGGGCCCGGTCGGCCTCCTCCTCGGTGTGCACCTCGACCAGCGCCGTCATCCCCAGGGACTCGATCCGCTCCAGGAGCCCGACGAGAACGTTCTGCTCCAGGGCGGCGACGATGAGCAGGACCAGGTCGGCACCGTGGGCACGGGCCTCGTGGATCTGGTAGCTGGAGACCACGAAGTCCTTGCGCAGCACCGGCACCCGGACGGCGGCCCGCACTGCGGCCAGGTCGTCCAGGGAACCTCCGAACCACCGGCCCTCGGTCAGCACGCTGATCACCCGCGCGCCGCCGGAGGCGTACTGGCCGGCCAGGTCGGCCGGGTCGGCGATCTCCGCGAGCCGCCCCTTCGACGGCGAGGAGCGCTTGACCTCGGCGATCACCGCCACCCCGGGCTGACGCAGCGCCGCGTAGGCGTCCAGCGGCGGCGGTGCGGCGGCGGCCAGTTCACGGATCCGCTCCAGCGGAACCTGCTCCTGCCGACGAGCCACGTCCTCACGGACACCGGCCAGGATCTCGTCGAGCACGCTCGCGGGAGCCGCAGCGGCTCCGTCCCCCTCCGCGTGTGCATGGTCAGCAGTCACCAACGGACCTCCCTCTCCGGGCGTCATGGGCCGATGCTAGGCGGCGCCACCTGGCGACACGTGCCGGGGGTATGGCGCTACTCACGAGACGGGCTGGGGCATAATGACCGACCTCCGGTGAACGTGGGGTCACACAGCGCCACCACCTCCATCGACGAACGTCACGCCCGAGCACGGCCGGGAGCGCCCTCCGGCAACCGGTGTGACAGTCACGCAACCACCACCCATCACCTCCGACCATCATCGCCAACGACGGCCGACCTCGCAGCGCGAAGCGGAGTCGTCGATGGTGTGACGAAGATCAAGGCCGGGTGCCCCTGGTCAGAGCGGGGCCGGCGAAGGACAGTTGATCCGCCGGTCACCGCTGTGAAACGTACGCCCGGCAGCATCGGGTTCGGGCAGACTCGTACCGTGCCTGCCCACCGCCGAAACGATCCTCGTACGGGGTGTGAGATGACCGCCGAAAAGCCGCTGACCACCGTCTCCCGGACCGTCGCGTCGCTCGCCGTGGGTGTGGTGCACACGCTGGAACGGGCAGTGGTCGGCGAGGGGCGGGTACGGACCGCCCGGGGCAACGCCTGGGAGGCGGTCTGCGCCGACCGGGCCCGCGCCGAC
>NZ_JBEPEQ010000114.1:0-17599 GCF_040300925.1 Micromonospora sp. NPDC000207 | reverse complement strand
GCCGTGGCGCTGGTCCGGGCCAGGGCACACCGCAGGCGGCTCCTGGACCACGCCCGCCGGCTCGAAGCCACCCCGCCCGACTGATTCGCCGCTTCGCCCGACCGGGCGTCGGGTGGACGTTTCCGGACGGACCGACCCTGGGTACTGGATCCGACAACCGAGCACCAACGACGGCCCGCCGCCCTCCGGGGTGGCCCGTCCGATCAGAAGGGCCACGGAAGATGACTTTCTGCCGACCCCGTACGACCGGCTCCGTCCGCAACGAGGGTGGGGTGCGCCGATGAGCGCCGTGACGAACCCGGCGACCGTGGCCGAGTGCCTGCGGGTCGGTGCCGGATTCTCGCAGGGTGACCGGGAGTGGATCGCCGAGCAGTTCGGCACCCTCGACACGCGCCTGGCCACCTTCCACGCCGATGCCACCGAGCTGGAGGTGTCGGTGAAGGACCGGGAGGCCCGGGGACAGCGGGTGACCCTGGAGTGCTGGATCGCCGGTCGGCAGAAGATCGTCACCACCTCCAGCGAGATCGACTTGCGGGCCGCCCTCAACGACGTCCGCGACGACCTGCGTCGCAAGCTCAACGACTCCAAGACCCGTCAGGAGCCCCGCAACAACAAGCACCTGCGGGACGTTCCGGTCGTGGCCGAGCCGGTCGACCTGCCCGAGGTCGACCAGCCCCGCGCCCAGGCGGAGACCGTCTGAGGCGTACCAACTGTGGTTCCTCGCCCCCGGCACCGGTTCCCCCGGTCGCCGGGGGCGCTGCGTCGCGGGTGGCGACCGCCACGAGGGCTACCGCCGGGTACGACCACGGGCGTACCGTCACGGTCGTGGAACCGGACGTGTTGGGACCGCCGTACGAGCGGCACACGATCGACCTGGGCACCGACGACGAGGGGCCGGTGGTCGCCACCCTGGTCCGCCGCCGGGCCGACCGCCCGACCAGCCGCGCCGTCCTCTACGTGCACGGCTTCGTCGACTACTTCTTCCAGACCCACGTCGCCGACTTCTTCGTCGCCCGGGGTTGGGACTTCTACGCCCTCGACCTGCGCAAGTACGGCCGGAGCCTGCTCCCCCACCAGACCCCGAACTTCTGCCGGCACCTCGCCGACTACTTCCCCGAACTGGACGCCGCCGCGAAGGTCGTGCGCGACGAGGACGGGCACTCGACGATCCTCGCCATGGGCCACTCCACCGGCGGGCTGATCCTCTCCCTGTGGGCGCACGCCCGACGTGACGCGGGCCTGATCGACGGTCTCGTCCTGAACAGCCCCTTCTTCGACCTCAACGCCCCCTGGCTGGTCCGTCGACCCCTCGCGGCGGCCGTCGCCCACCTGGGCCGGCGCTCGCCGCACCGTGTCCTCCCCCTCACCCTCGGCACCGTGTACGGCGAGAGCCTGCACGCCGACCACCGGGGCGAGTGGCGCTACGACCTGGCCTGGAAGCCGCTGCGCGGATTCCCGGTCAGACTGGGGTGGTTGAACGCCGTCCGGACCGCCCAACGACGACTGCGCAAGGGCCTGGCCATCCCGGTGCCCGTCCTGCTGGCCTGCTCCACCCGCAGCTACCGGGGCCTACGCTGGAACGACACGGCAGCCCTCGCCGACACCGTCCTGGACGTCGAGCACATGGTCCGGTGGGCCCCCCGCCTCGGCCGACACGTCACAGTGGTCCGCTTCGACGGTGCCCTGCACGACCTGACCCTCTCCGGTCCGCCCGTCCGTGAGCAGGTCTTCGCCGAGGTCGGACGCTGGGCCGAGGGGTTTCTCGGCACCGGCCCCACCACCACGACGGGCAACCCGGCGGTACCGGCCGCCCGCACCCCGTCGGAGGACACCGACCCCGCCGAGATCACCGCTCGGGACTGCTGAACGGACCCGCCACCCCGGCGGCGACCTGCCGTCCCGATCGGGGCCGCCCCCGTTCCACCCACCGTCCGGGGGACGGCGGTACCCTCTTGGCGCGACACACAGCGGGCGCCCGTAGCTCAGCGGATAGAGCAGGGGACTTCTAATCCCAAGGCCGCAGGTTCGAATCCTGCCGGGCGCGCCCTCCACTCGTCGTCATGAGGTCACGATCGCCACGACCGGAAGTCGCCTCACAGCCATGGGAGTCCAATCTCGTCTCGACGAGCCCCTGGTCGACATCGTGGATCACGCATCGCTACCCCGATAGACACTCAGACGTTCGGCCAGGATCAATGGATGAAGGGGTCTTCCGAACCGGCGATCGGGCTCCGAACGTGACGAATGCTCACTCCCTGCCTTACGCTCCGCATGTCGCGAATCACTCTCAGCGCTGTCAAGTCTGGTCTACCCTGACCGATGGAGGTACAGTCTTGTCTGTACTCGACCGCTCGACCTGCGAAGACTGTGGACGCACCTGCTTCCACCAAGGAGGGCGATTGATGATCGAGGCAGCGAGGGCACCGGACGGCAACTCCCTGGCCGACGCATTCCTTATGGACATGGCGCGGACCAGCAAGGGCATATCACGGCTCGCGGATGTGGCGATGCGCTTCGAGGACTTTGCCCGAACCGGAGACCTCGAGATCCCCCGAGAACTGAACGAGCTGGTCGAGGATCTCTGGGAGATAAAGGTCCAGAAAGTCCGTCTGCCGTTCTTCTGGCTCCAGAAACCGTTCGACAGTACGGCGGTGCGCCTCACCCATGGTTTCATGAAGGGCACCGAAAAGACCCCCCGTAAGGAAATATATCGAGCCATGTGGGTACGGAAGGCGGACCTGGAGCAATGAGCTACCTCTACGATCGGCTGACCGCCACGAGACAGGGTTCCCGCGCACTTTCGGCTGCTCGACTTCGCTATCAGGTACTCAAGGCCCTCCATCGCGCACTTGCGAACTCCGGATCGACTCAATCGGAGCTCGCCGCACGACTCGGGGTGCGGAAGTCGGCCGTCAACCAGGTACTGCGCGGTGACGGCAATGTTCGCGTCTCGACGCTTGGCGAATACCTGCACGAACTCGGTGTGGAACTCTCGATCGAAACTCTTCCGCTCGGCACTCAACGCGCATCGGCGGAGGCAGAGATGAGCAGGCAGAGGCTTCGGCGCGCGACCTTACGACCCGAACCGGCGCGGCAATCCGCCACGACATGCAATTTCGACCAACTCGACTGGCACACCGGACCGGCACACAAGGTGCTGATCTCGGCAGGAAACAAGGGATAGACATGAATGCGGGCGAAGATGCCGGGCACCATGACACCGTCTCGGCGCTCAAGGAGCGGTTAGAGCTCGGGAACGTCTTCTTCCAGTCCTTCTCCGGCGAGTCCAAAAAACTGGGGAACCTTTCTGAGTTCGCTGTGGAGCTGGGCACTTCTCACGCCCTGGTCGACGACCACCTCCTCTACCGTTTCAACGTCGAGTGCAAACTCCTTGGCGGATCTACGGACAGCGCCGATGGGCGGCCCGAGTACGGCAGCATCCAACTCCGACTGGTGTGCGAGTTCACTAATGCGAAGGGCCTGTCAGCATCCACGGAGACGATTGAGGAGTTCGGTGATTCGGTCGCACTGAACGTCGCTCACCCGTACATCCGGGAGGCGATAAGCTCGATCGTGGTACGCCTCGGCTTTCCGGCTCTGACGATAGGCATGTTCAGCTCGCCAGGGGCGCCGAGAACCGTTTCAGGTAGGCGTACGCCTCAATGAGGACGAACACCCCGCAGGCTCGACCACTGACAGAGGTACTGCACGGTCAGCGGAGTTGGACGGCCTTCAGGGTGGGAAAGTCGTACCAGGTGACGTCGAAGGACTCGGTGCGCTCCGGGACCGTCGGGTAGATCGCCCAGGTGCTCACCTCCCGGCCCGCCGCGATGCTGAAGAACTCCCCCGCGCGCTCCTTGATGCACCAGGTGTCCATCGGGTGCACGGCCCGCCCGTCGGAGAGGGTGACCTCCGAGGAGGTCAGGTCGATCTCGGCGGTCGGGCAGCTCACCGGCCAGGACGACGCCGAGTTGTTGCGGTAGGTCAGGTTCAGCCGGAGCCGACCGTCGACGACCTCCGCGCTGACCAGGGTGACGGTCAGCGCGGACTGGTCGTACATCACCCGGTCGATCCGGTACGTCCCGTTGGCGAGGTCCCCCGGCGGGATGTCGGCCTCGGGGGTACGCGACACCGGGGTCGGGGACTCAGCCGGGCGGGGGGACGACGACTCGGCAGGGTCGGCGTCGGGGGTTGCCGAGCCGGTCAGGCTCGGGTCGCCGGTGGACTCGACGGAGCGTGATCCGAGGCGGTCTGCCAGGTATTCGCCGCCGACCGTCCCGAAGACGGCGAAGACGGCGGTCACCGCGACCACGGCGGCCAGGAGACCGAGATGCTTCTTCTGCACGTTGACTCCTCCCTGGTACCGGCGGCACCGTAGCACCCTCGTCCAAGGGTCTCGGGTCAGCTCGATCGGGCGGCGATGATCTGTTCCCGCAGGATGTCGGCGTGTCCGCAGTGGTGGGCGAGCTCCCGCAGGACGTGGTGCAGGATCCACCGGACGGCCATCGGGCCGAGCCGGTGCCCGGTGACGACGGCGTCGAGGTCCAGGTCGGCCAGGGCCGCCACGGAGGAGGCGCAGGCCGCCCGGTGTGCCTCCCGGACCGCCGCGATGGTGTCGGTGTCGTCGAACAGGTAGGAGTCGTCGACCTTCGCGGGAAGCCCCATCCGGACCCGGGACACTCCGGTCACCGCCTCGCCGAACCAGACCCGCTCGACGTACGTGACGTGTTTGACCAGCCCGAGCAGGGTCGTCCGGGACGGGACCAGGCGTCGGCGGGCCTCCTCCTCGGTGAGCCCGTCGAGGCACTGGTTGAGCAGCCGACGGTGGGCGTCGAGGAAGGCGGTCAGCTGGGTCCGCTCGTCGGCGGTCAGGGTGACGTGCGGATCCAGCGTGAACACGTCCGCCGGATCGATCGGGTTCGCCATGTCCGGTGAGCCTAGCGAAGCCCCGACCGTCCCACCGTCCCCCGACACCCGACGACCGCCCCGAGGACCCCGGAGGCAGGTGGCCCCCGGAGGGGCCACTCAGCTCCAAGATCTCCGTCAGCCGCGACACGTCACGGCAGCGGCGACACATCAGGTCAGCCGCGACACGTCAGGTCAGGGGCGACACATAGGGTCAGTCGGCGGCGCGGGGTTCGATGCCGAGCTGGGCGCAGGCCTCCCGGTACATCCGGACGACCTCGTGGCGGATCTCGGCCCGTTCGGTGAGCCGGTGGGCGAAGGGGATCCGGACCGGGACCTCGATGTCGTCGACGGTGACCGCGAAATCCATCCCCTCGGCGTCCAGCCCGGTGGCCCGGGCCCGGGTCGCGTTCGGACACCCGCCGAGGGTGCGGGCGATCAGCAGCGAGTCCTCGGCGTGGTCGTCGTTCATGTGCCGACTGACCGCGGCGACCACCTCGGGGCCGAACGGCTGGCCGGTCACGCCGCCGCCTCCGTGTCCTCGACGGCGCGGTCGGCGGGTACGTGCCGGGCCAGGTCGGCGAAGACCGCCGTGTTGTGTCGGTACGCCACGAGCACCTCCTCCAGCAGGGCGGCCTCGGCGGGCTCGCTCAGCGGCAGCGCGTCCAACCGGGCCCGGTAGGCGTCCTTGTACACCTTCGGGCGGGGGATCCGGTCGAACCGGTAGAACGCTACCCCCTCATCGTCTGTCAGTCCGTAGGCGCGGGCAACAGAACGTCCGATGTGGATGCCGCCGGAGAGGTCACCGAGGTACCGGGTGTAGTGGTGGGCGATGAAACGCTCGGGCGAGTCGGCGCAGACCTCGCGGATCCGGTCGGCGTACGCCACGGTCGCCGGGGTGGGGGTGGTCCGGGTGGCCCAGTCGTCACCGACGAGGTGCTCCAGGTCGGCGACGAGTGCGGGCAGCCGGGTCAGCGCCTCGTCGACGAAGGGACCGGCCAGCGGGTCGTCGCGCAGCTGGTCGCCGACGGACTCCAGGGCGGCGTAGATGGTGTGGTGCTGCACCACCAGGGCGGTGTAGCCCGCCAGTTCGAGGTCCCCGGACACCAGCGCGGAGACGTACCGCTGGGACTCGGCGTCCTGGTGCGCCTCCTGGGTGGCGGCGCGCAGCCGGGCCGAGAACGGAACGTCGGTCGTACTCATCGGTTCTCCAATGGGTGAGGCTGGCGGCGGGGGACGACCAGCGGAAGGTTGGTGCGCGGGTGGGGCACGACCTCGATGTCGTGCCGGTACACCTCGGTCAGCAGGGGTGCGGTGAGCACCTCGGCGGGTGGGCCGGCGGCCCGGATCCGACCGTCGGCGAGCAGGGTGACCAGGTCCGCGTACGCGGCGGCCAGGGCCAGGTCGTGCAGGACGACGACGACGGCGTCCCCGGCGTCGGCGCGGTCCCGGGCGATCCGCATCACCAACTCCTGGTGGTGCAGGTCCAGGGCGGCGGTGGGCTCGTCGAGCAGGAGCACCGACGCCTGTTGGGCGAGGACCCGGGCCAGGGCGGCGCGGGCCTGCTCCCCGCCGGAGAGCGACGGGTACGTCCGGGCGGCGAACCGGGCGATGTCGCAGCGGGCCATCGTCTCGGCCACCACGACGTCGTCGTGCTCCTCCTCGGGACGCCCGGTCCAGGGGGCGCGTCCCATCCGTACCACCTCCTCGACGACGAAGGGGAAGCTCAGGGTGCTGCTCTGGGTCAAGACCGCCCGGCGCATCGCCAACTCCACCGGCGACCAGTCGGCCTGGGCTCGACCGTCCACCTCGATGGTGCCGCCCGCGACGGGCAGGTCACCACTGATCGCGGCGAGCAGAGTGGATTTCCCGGCGCCGTTGGGGCCGACCAGGGCGTGTAGTTCACCGGCGCGGACCCGTAGGTCGACCTGGTCCAGGACCGGTCGGCCGGCGCGTTCCACACGCAGCCCGACGGCCTCGATCCGGGTGGTGCCGGGGGGCACCGGTCCGGGTACCCGCAGCGCCTGTCGGCGGCCCAGCGCACGGAGTCGCCTGCGGCGGTTGCGGGTGGGTGCGGTCGGTTGTCGGTTGGTCATCGCCAACCACCAGCCCGGTCGCGGGTGCGACGCAGCAGCCAGAAGAAGGCCGGCCCGCCGACGACCGCGGTGAGCACCCCGAGCGGGAGTTCCTGGTGTTCGACGAGGGTACGGGCGGCCAGGTCGGCGACGATCACCACTATCGCTCCGCCGAGGGCGCTGGCCGGCAGGAGCACCCGGTGGCCGGGACCGGCGACCATGCGTACCAGGTGTGGCACCACCAGGCCGATGAAGCTGATGATGCCGGTGAAGGCGACGGCGGCGGCGCCGAGCAGCGCTGTCACCACGATCATGCGGATCCGGAGCCGTTCCACGTCCACCCCGAGGTGGCGGGCGGAGCGTTCGCCGAGGGCGAGCAGGTCGAGCCGCCGGGCGTCGACGAGGGCGGCGGCGAGGCCGACCAGCAGGCAGGGGGTGGCCAGGGTGACCGCCGACCAGTTGGCCTGGGCGAGGCTGCCCAGGTTCCAGAAGGCGATGGCCTGCACCCCGGACTCGTCGGCGACGAACATGAGCAGCCCGATCACCGCCCCGGCGACGGCGTTGACCGCCACGCCGGTCAGGACCAGGGTCACCACCTCGGTCCGGCCGTTCGAGCGGGCCAGCAGGTAGACCAGGTAGGTGGTGACGAGTCCACCGGCGAAGGCGGCGGCCGGGACGGTCCATCCGCCGAGGACGGTGACGCCGGTGACGATGGCCGTGGCCGCGCCGACGGCGGCCCCGGCGGAGACTCCGATCACCCCGGGTTCGGCCAGCGGGTTGCCGAACACGCCCTGCATGACGGCCCCGGCGCAGCCGAGCGCGGCACCGACCACGGCGGCGAGGACGACCCGGGGGAACCGGACGACCCAGAGGGCGTTCTCCCCCTGCGGGGCGGCGGGCAACGCGCCCCACTCCAGCCCGAGTCGGTGCAGGATCGAGCCGAGCACCTCGGCCGGGGAGGTCTGCACCTGTCCCCGTCCGGCGGCCACCAGGGCGACGAGCACCAGGGCGATGCCGAGCCCGACGAGCAACAGCCGACCTGTCGCGGCCCGGTGACCGCCGCTCGGGGCGGCGGTCACCGGTGTCGTCGCGCCGGGACGGGTGTCCACACCGGTCACGACGCCGCCCCGCAGGAGTGCACGGCGTCGGAGAGGGCCTGGACGACCTTGCCGGAGCGGGTGCCGAAGGTGAGCAGGACCCCGTCGTCCATGTCGACGATCCGGCGGTTCTCCCCGGCGGGGGTCTGGCCGACACCGGGGAGCTTCAGCAGGCCGTCGACCCCGCCGACGGAGGCCAGTCCGCTACTCATCACCAACAGCACGTCGGGTGCCGCGTTGATCAGACCTTCACTGGTGAGGGGTCGGAACTTGGCCAGCCCGATGGCGGTGCCCGCGTCCACGCCACCGGCGGCCTCGATCATCGCGTCGGAGCCGGCGCCCTTACCGCCGATCAGGTAGACGCCGGCGGTGCCGCGCAGGTAGAGGAAGGCGATCCGGGGGGCCGCCGCGCCCTGCGGGACGCCGCGTCTGGCCTCGGCGAGGTCCGCCTCGACCCGGGCGACCAGTTCCTCCCCGGCCGGGGCCACTCCGAGCGCCGCCGCGACGGCGCGCACGTGCGCGGGTACGGCCGCCAGGGTCTGCTCGGACTCGATCAGGACGACCGGGATGCCGGCGGTACGCAGCTGGTTGAGCACCTCGGGTGGCCCGATGCTGTCGTCGGCGAGGACCACCGTCGGGTCGAGGGCGAGGACCGCCTCGGCGGCGAGGTCGTGCCCGGCCGGGGTGACCACCGGCAGGCCGGCTGCGGCCGGGAAGGTGGTGGAGGTGTCCCGCCCGACGACGTTTCCGCCGAGGCCGAGGCTGAACACGATCTCGGCGATCGACCCGTACATGTTGACGGGCAGGATCCGGCTGGTGTCGGTGACCGTGACGGTGCGCCCGTCGGCGGAGGTGACGGTGGCCGGCAGGGTCGGGGTGGGCGGCGGGTCGAGGGCTGTGACGTCGGTGTCGGTCAGGGCGGCGGTGACCGGACCACAGTCGGCTGCCGGTGCCGTGCCGGAGGCGGTCCCCCCGGCGGGCGCGGAGCAGCCGACGAGCAGGCCGGTCAGCAGCAGGACGACCGGCCCGAGGGCACGTCGGGTCACCGGGTCACCCGCCGTCGGCGTCGACGCGCCCCGGCCAGGGCGGTGATCAGCAGGATCGGCACCACCGGAGCAACAAGCCACCAGCGGTTGATCTCGGTGGCGGCGCTGACCCGGGTGACCTGCGGCTGGGTGGCGTCGGGGGCGACGGGGTCACCCGGTGCCGCCTCGGCGGCCGGCGTACCGGCGGGGCCTGTCGGGTCCGTCTCAGCAGCAGCGGTGGGGGTGGGGGCGGGGGCGGCGCCCGGGTCGCCGCCGCCGGTGGTGCCGGAACCCCCGGCGGTGACACCCGCGCCGCCGGGGCCGCCGGCCGGGGCGGTGTTCGCGGGGGCCGGGTTCGCCGGGGCGGTGCTACGGCTGGGAGCGGGAGCGGCGGCGAAGGTCACCGGCACCCGGACGTCCTGGGTACGGTCGGCGGGGCGGGTGTGGTCCGCCCTGGTGGCCACCACGCACCGGCGGGTGGTGCAGTCGACGTCACCGATGGTGGGGGTGACGTTCAGGGTCAGCCTGAAGGAGCCGCCGGAGCCGTACGGCTTGGCCAGCCCTTCGGCGTAGCTGGGCGGGTTCGACGAGATCCAGTGTGAGGCGCCGAGGCTGCCGCTGGTGTCGGCCCCTCCCCCACAGGGTGAGGGGGTCTTCCCGGCCCCGTTGTCCACACAGAACGCGACGTAGACGCCCTTGGTGGTGTCGTACCCGCTGCCGGTGACGGTGACCGTGGCCCCGGTCCGGGCGACGCCGGTGCTCGGCGTCGCGGTGAGGGTCTGCCCTTCGGGACCGCGCGCGGTGCCGGCGTGTGCGGGTTGCCCGGCAACAAGAACACTCAGAGTAACCAAGGCTGCGGTCAGGATGGCGCGACGCACTGCTCGCATCAGGCTCCCCACGTGACGATATCGGCCGGCTGCTCCACCGACCGTAGCTAAGGTTTGCCTAACCTAAATGACAGATTCGCTGTTCACAAGGGGTTCTTCGGACCAAGATCTTCAACCCGCCGGACGGATGCGGAGATGGTTAGGTTTGCCTAACCTCATGCACTGTCCGTAGTAGGTTCCACGAAGGGATTGAGCATGGTCCGATCCAGAGCCGGTAGCGCTTGGCGCCGGTCGATGCGCTTCGCGGCCGTCGCCGCACTCGGCGCATCTGCCGCACTCGTGGCCGCCAGCCCCGCCTCGGCAGCTCCCGCCGACATCACCGCAGGCAGCCTGACCTGGGGTTTCAAGGCGTCGTTCCGCGCGTACGTCAACACCGGCAACGGGAATCCGCCGATCGCGGCCAGCAACGGTGCCACCATCAACTCCAACGGGACGTTCACCTTCCCGTCGAAGGGCGGCACCCACGACCCCGCCACCGGGGCGGCCAGCGCCCAGTACGGCGGGGCCGTCACCTTCTCGTACCCGGGGCACTTCTTCACCATCAAGCTGGCCAACCCGACGGTGGTCGTCAGCGGTGGAGCCACCTCGCTGAAGGCCGATGTGGACCTCACCACGACGGCCGCCGAGCCGGTGTCGGTGACCCAGGCCACAGTGGCCACCCTCACGGGCACCCCCGGTGGCTCGGGAACGGTGACCGGCAGCAACCTCGCGGCGGTCCTGACCACCGAGGGGGCCTCGGCCTTCAACGGGTTCTACGCCGCCGGTGACTCGCTGGACCCCGTCTCCTTCACCTTCAGCACCTCCGGTGACGGCGGAAACGACGGCGGCGGCGAGGAGCCGGCCGGTCCGGCGGTCAGCGTCTCCCCGGCCACCGGGCTGGACCCGGCCGGGGCGACCATCACCGTCGAGGGCAGCGGCTTCGACGCCAACGGCAACAACGGCTTCGGGGTCTACGCCGCCTTCGGCCCGAAGGTCGACGACCACTGGCTGAACTCGGCCGTCCTCAAGCCGGTCAAGTGGGTCAGCCGGACCAACCAGCCCACCGAGGCCCGCGACCGGCTCAACGCCGACGGCACCTTCCGGACCACACTGCCGATCGCCGCCGTCTACACCGACGGCAACGGCGACACCGTGGACTGCACCAGGGTCCAGTGCTACGTCGTCACCTTCGCCGCGCACGGCTCGCCCGACCGGAGCCAGGACACCTTCACCCCGGTCACCTTCGCCACCCCCGGCGGCGGCGACCCGGGCACCGGTAACCCGGGTGGCGGCGACACCGACCAGCAGATCACCGCCACCGTCAAGGGCGGACCGCTGACCCTCGGGGTAGCCGGTTCGACAGTGGCCCTGCCGGCGGTCAGCAACGGTGAGGTGGCCAGCGGCGCCCTGAACGAGGCGACCGTCTCGGACCTGCGGGGCACCAACGCCGGTTGGAGCCTGGTGGGTCAGGTCTCCGACTTCTCCTCCACCGGCGGCGGGACCATCGCGGCGGACAACCTCGGCTGGGTGCCGAGTGCGGCTGCCGTGCAGGACCCCCTCGCCGGTACCTCCGGTGTGGTCACCCCCGGTGCCCCCGCCAACCCCGGTGCGGGCCTCGGCGGGGCCCGGGCCCTGTGCACCTCCGCCACCGGGGCGAGCAACGGCACCTTCACCTGTGGTGCCCAGCTCAACCTCGGGGTCCCGGCCTCCGCTGCGGCCGGTGACTACAGCGCGACCCTCACCCTGACCCTCTCCTGAGTCAGGCGGGTCACCGGTGGGGCGGGGGTCCTCCCCCGCCCCACCGGCCCGTACCTCCCCTCCTGCCACCCTTTCTCCCGGAGCCCGGCCATGTCCCTGCGTACCGCCCTGTCCCGGACTCTCGCCGCACCGCCGGTGCAGCGGGTCGCCGCGCCCCGGGCCGCCCGGTCCCGTACCGCGGTCGCCCTGCTCGGGCTCCTGCTCCTGGCACCCCTGGCCGGGCCGGGCGCGGCCCTCGCCGCCCCCACCCCGAGCCCCTCCGGAAGCATCCCGGCTGCGGCCCCCGACGCCTCGGCCGGTGCCCGCTGGGCGGTGCAGCCCTCCAGCGCCAAGGGGCCCACCGGGCGGAACTACTTCATCTACGACCTCGCCCCCGGCGACGCCCTCACCGACCACGTCGGGGTCAGCAACCTCAGCGACCGGCCGCTCACCTTCGAGGTGTACGGCACCGACGCCTACACCACCGCCGACGGCGCATTCGCCCTGCTCCCCGCCGCCCAGACCGCCACCGACGTGGGCTCCTGGGTGCAGTTCGAGCAGCGGCGGTGGACCGTGGAGCCGGGCAGGCGGGCCGACATCCCCTTCCGGCTGACGGTGCCCGCCAACGCCACCCCCGGTGACCACGCCGGCGGGGTGATCGGGTCCATCGCCCAGGCCCGCACCACACAGGACGGGCAGCGGGTCCTCGTCGACCAGCGCCTCGCCGCCCGGATCTACCTGCGGGTGGCCGGGGAGGTGCAGCCGGCCGTGACAGTCGAGTCGGTCACCGTCGCCTACGACAACCCGATCAACCCCCTCGGTGGGGGCGACGCCGAGGTCACGTACACGCTGCGTAACAGCGGCAACATCCGGGTCACCGGGACCGGCGCCGTCACCCTGGCCGGGCCCTTCGGTTGGGAGCTGGCCCGCACCGAACCCGTCGAGCTGCCGGAGCTGCTCCCCGGGGCCACCTTCACGGTGACCGAACGGATCACCGGGGTCCCCCCGGCCCTGCGGCTCACCGCCGAGGTGGACGTCAGGGCGGCCACAGTAGATGCTCCCCTGCCCCCGGTCCTACGGGCGGCGGCCGTCTGGGCACCCCCGTGGCTGCTGCTGGCCCTGCTCACCGCCCTGCTGGGTTGGTTCGGGGTGCGGTGGTGGCGCCGCCGTCGCGCGAAGGCCACCCCGGGTCCGACCACCACCCCCACCACCGGCTCAGGCCCCGCCGCCGACTCAAGCCCCACCGCCGGCTCAGGCCCGGTTGCCGACTCAGGACCAGCCGCCGGCTCAAGCTCCACCGCCGGCTCCGGACCGGCCTTCTCGGGTGACCGAGCGTCGGGAGGCGGCGGCGCGTGAGCCGGACCGCCGCCCTGCTGGCCGCACTGCTCCTTGCCGCGCCGGCACCCGCCCCCGCACCCTCCGCCGACCCCTCCCCGGGGACGGCCACCGAGCCCCGCATCCAGCTGCCCGAGGGCACCCTCCGGGTCGGAGACCAGGTACTGGTCACACTGAGCGGCTGGCCCGCCGGCACGGTTCAGGTGGAGGTCTGCGGCAACGCCGGCCGTCGGGGTGCCCTCGACTGCGCCGCCGACGGAGCCACCCCCGGGCAGGTACCCGTGTCGGGCGCCGCCACCCTGCCCATGGTGCTGACCGCCCCACCGGTGGCCTGCCCCTGCCTGCTGCGGGCCCGTACCCCGACCGGCACCGCCGCCGCCACCCTGGACCTGCCGCTGACCGGGGTCACCGCGCCCGCCGTCACGGCCGAGACCCGCCCCGAGGGGCTGAACCTGGTCGCCCTGGACGCCGCCGACCGGTCGGGTCCGGGTGGCTGGTTCGGCCTGCCCGGGGAACTGACTGTGCAACTGCGCCTGCACAATCCGGGCTCGGTCGACGTCGTCGACCCCCCGTTCTCGCTGCTCGTCGGTCCCCCCGACCGGGTCCGTACGATCGTCGCGGCCCCGGCGCTCGGCACGGTCGCGGCGGGGCAGACCCGCGACTACTCGTTCACGGTGCCGGTCGACGTCGCCACCCTCGGGCGGTACGAGGTACACGGCCGGATCGAGCCACCCGGTCCACCAGTGGTCTTCGCCGTGGAGGACACCCGACACCCGTGGGGTCTGCTCGCTGTCGTCGGGCTCCTGCTGCTCCCGCTGGTCGCCCGACTCCGCCGCCGACCCGCGCCCGGGTCCGCCCCCGCCGAGCCCGCCCGACCCTCGCGGATCAGCTGACCTGCCCGTCGACGGCCACCTGACGGGCGGCCCCGTGTCGAGCCGCCAACTCCCGACGCAGCCGGCCGACGCCGGGGCTGACCCCCAGCAACGGCACCGTCAGCTGGACCCGGGTGGAGCTGCCCCGGCTCACCCGGGGCCACTGCCACCTGCTGCTCTCCGGCCGGGTGTTGCCGTTCTCGGTGAGTTCGACGACAAGCTTCCTGTCCAGCCGTCCCCGCACCCGCACCTCGGCCAGATCTGTCCAGTCGACGGCCACCGGCTCACCGCCGGGCCCGATCAACCGGAGGCCCCTGCCGTCGAGCACCAGGGGCAACCCAGCGGCCCCGCGCAGTCGTCGCCGACCGGCGACGGTGATCCCCAGCAGTGTGGACAGGTAGAACAGCGAACCCGTCCAGTCGGCACCGAACACCAGAGTCAGGAGCAGGACGGTCAGGCCCCAGGCGCCCAGGAGGAACAGCAGGATGCTGGCGACGACCCGTCGGCGTGATCGACGGAAACGGACCTCGGTCGGCGCACCCAGGGAGTCCATCGTGGACCAATGCCCGACCCACCCGTCCGGCAAACCGTCGGGCCGGGTGGGCCGTTCGGCCACCCGTACGACGACACCGGTCCGGTGTCGTATGCTGCGCCGGCTTCTTCGCGGGTGATTTCGGGGGTCCACATGCGACGACTGCTCGCCTCCGTCGCGTCGGTGGTGCTGGTGACGGTGCTTCTCGCGGGTTGTGGCGTCGCCGGTGACCTGGACCGGGACCTGACCGACGGCTGGGGTTCGCTCGGCACGGCGCAGCCGTTCACCCCCCGGGCCGGGGAGTGCCATCCCGACGCCGAACCGCTCGGACACCTGAGCACCTACCGACCGGTCGACTGCGCCCTGGCGCATCTGGTGGAGACCTTCCACGTCGGCACCTTCACCGGGGAACCGGCGGGTCGGGCGGTCCCGCCCCGGGTCGGATCGGCGGCGATGCGGCCCGCCTTCACCGAGTGTGACCGCAGGGCCGGGGAGTTCGTCGGCGGCGACTGGCGGGACAGCCGGTTGTCGGTTCAGGTCACTGCGCCGTCGCCCCGGGGGTGGGCGGGTGGCAGCCGCTGGTTCCGCTGCGACCTGTTCGTCCTCGACGAGGTCGGAGGGCTGAACGGGGCCAGCGACCGGGCGGTCCAGCACTTCGGCACCCTCCGGTCGGTGCTGTCGCGCGACTCCCCGCTGCGGCTCACCTGTTTCGACGAGGACGAGGGTTCCCGGCTGCGTCCCGAGCCCTGCGCCGGGCCACACCGATTCGAGTACGTGGGCACCTGGACCACCTCGGAGCGACAGTGGACCAGGGCGGCCCACGACGAGGAGGCCCTGCACGCCCGATGCCGGGAGATGATCGCCGAGTACGCCGGGGTGCCGGTGGACGAGCGACTGCGGTACCGCACGGGGTCGGCGTTCCGGTTACCGTCGCGGGAGGCCTGGTCGCGGGGGGACCGGGGGGTGCGTTGCTTCTACTGGTCCGGGGGTCGCCCGTTGAGCGACTCGATCCGGGCGGGTGGCACGGCGGTGCTCCCGGTCAACTGAGCAGACGTCGACCGGAAGCGAAACCCAGGTGTCGGTGTCGGTGTTTCCGAGGGCCAAACAGCCACGTACGGTGGGTAATCAGGAGTAACCCCCCGTGCTATTCTCCGACGTCGATCTGCACCTACGTACCCGGATCGGGTCGTTTGCCACAGAAGGACGCCCCGATGTCGGCCGCATCCGTGCCACCCGCACCCGCCCCGTCACCGGCACTCGACACTCCGGCCGGGAGCGCACTGAACCTGATCTTCACCACCCTCCCGGCCCTGCTCCGGCTGACCTGCGGGCTGGCGGGTGCGGCGGTGGCCCTGTCGGTGCGTACCCCGCCGGTGCGGGTGCCGCTGCTCCTTGTCGTCGTCGTGGTCCTGACCGCGTGGTCGGTCTGGTACGCCGTACGCGCCCTCCGCCGGGGCATCGACGGCCCGCTGGTGCTCGGTGACGTCACCTTGACCACTGCGACCTGCCTGCTGATCCCCTGGCTGGTGGCGCCGGAGGTGCTGCCCGGTGAGGGCAGCTGGGTGGCGGTCCTGGCCAGCACCACGGTCATCAACGCCCAGGCCAGCACGGCGGCCCGCCTGTCGATCCCGGCCGGGCTGCTGGTCACCGCCGGGTACGCCACCGGGGCCACCTGGGCCGGGCAGCCCGGGGAGGCCCGGGCACACGTGGCGACCCTGCTGGTCCAGATCACCTGCACGGCGATGATGGCCACCCTGATGCGACGACGGATCGGCCGGGCCGACCGGACCTTCGGCGACTACCAGCGGGTCCGCCGGGAGGCGGTGGTGGCCAGGACCGCCCGGGAGGTGGAGCGTCGCCACAACCGGGACCTGCACGACACGGTCCTCGCCACTCTCACCATTGTCGGTCTCGGGGCGGTCCCGAAGGGGTCACCGGCGTTGCGCGAGCGGTGCGCGGACGACCTGCGTACCCTCTCCGGGGCGGTGGAACCGACGGGCGGCGCGGGGGCCGACCGGGACGACCCGCCACGCGGCCGGGACGACAGGGCATCCGGCCTGGACGACCGGTTGCGGGGCCTGCTCGGCCGACTGCCCGAACTGTCGGTGACCGCCCGGCTCTCGCCCTGCCGGGTGCCGCCGGAGGTCGCCGAGGCGCTCACCGCGAGCACCTGGGCGGCGCTGTCGAACGTGGCCCGGCACGCACCGGCCGCCCGGACCACCCTGTCGCTGACCCCCACCACCGAGGGAGCCGTGGTCGAGGTCGCCGACGACGGCCCCGGATTCGACCCGGCCGAGGTCCCGGTCCACAGGTACGGGCTGCGCGAGTCGGTACGCGGACGCACCGAGTCGGTCGGCGGCCGGGTCGAGGTGCACAGCCGCCCCGGATCGGGCACCCGGATCCGCCTGGAGTGGCCGGATGTCGGCTGACCCGTACGCGATCGCGGCACCGACCGACGCCGGGGACCGTCGCCGCCCGCCCCGCCCCCCGATGGGCCGCCCCGGGGAGCCCCGAACCGACCTTCCGGTGCCCGGGCCGGGCCACCCCCACCGGTCGGATCCGGCGGGACCGGGCCGGGCCGGTGCCGGGATCGGACGGGCCTCGGAGCGGGGTGGACGGTTGGTGGCAGTCGCCATCGCGGCGGCGTGGCACGTGGCGATCGGACTCCCGGCCGTCCTGTCCGGTTGGTCCACGTTGACAGCACCGCTGGTGGTCGGCGGGGGCTGGCTGGTCGCTGCCGGGGCGGGAGCCTTCGCCGCCGGTCGACTGCTGACCGGGGGGACCCTGCCGGTACGCCGGTTGGCGGTCCTGCTGCTCGCCCTCGACGTGGCGGTCTTCGCCGCCTCCGGGTCGACGCACCTGTTCACCACGGCGAACTGGGTGTGGAGCACCCTCGGCTGGTTCTTCGTGCTGGTCTGCTGGGGGCGTCCGGTGACCGGGCTGGCCGTCCTGCTCGGCGCCCACTCGGCGGTGGCCCTCGGCGCGCTGCTCGCCTACGGTGCCACCGAACCGGCCGACCTCGCCCGGTACGCGATGTACGCCTACGGCACGGCGTCGCTGCCGCTGGCGATCTCCTTCGGTAGTGCGACGATCACCTCGCTGGCCCGGGAACGGGCCGAGGCCGCCGCCGCCGCGCTCGCCGCCACCGCCGAGCG
>NZ_JBEPEQ010000113.1:0-17750 GCF_040300925.1 Micromonospora sp. NPDC000207 | reverse complement strand
GCGACGACGCGGTCCTGCTGCTCGGGCCGCTGTACCACCTGCTGGAGCGGGCGGACCGCGTCACGGCGTGGCGGGAGGCGGCTCGGGTCGTCAGTGCCGGTGGCGTGGTCGTGGGTGCGACGATCAACCGGTTCGCGTCGTTGTTCGACGGGTTCGTGAAGGGCCACCTCACCGACCCCCGGTTCCGGCCGATGGTCGAGCGCGCCCTCACCGACGGGGTGCACCGCAACGTCGACGGCCCCGAGGAGTGGTTCACCACCGCCTACTTCCACCACCCGGACGAGTCGGTCGGTGAGGCGACCGAGGCGGGCCTGACAGTGCAGCGGCGGGTCTGCGTCGAGGGCCCGCTGGGGATGGCCGGGCCACGACTGGCCGAGATCCTGGCCGACCCCGACCTGACCGACCTGCTGAAGGAGATGACACGCTCCGTCGAGGAGGAACCGAGCCTGCTCGGCGCCGGCAGTCACGTCCTCACGATCGCCGTGTGAAGTAGCGCTCGGCGGCCTCCAGCCGGGGCACCTCGACACCCGTTCTGCGGGCTTCCTCCAGGGTGTCGCGGCAGAGGGCGCGGGTCTCCTCCGGGTTCGCGTGGGCCTCCATCACCACGCGCATCGGCGGGAAGTGCCGCAAGAGTAGGGCGAGCACCGGTGCCCCCAGCCAGACGGGTGCCGTGAAGGGCAGCAGTTCGCTGCGGTGCCGTCGCAGGTCGACGCCCCGGGCCTCGACGAGCGGTAGCAGTTCACGGGTGGCGAGGATCGCCTCGCGGGTGGCGCCGGTCGTCCACGCGGAGAGCGAGCCCAGCCGCAGGGTCTGGGTGTGCAGGCCCGCGTTCTGCACGAAGTGGATCGACAGCCAGCCACGGAAGTCGGAGTTCTCCCGGATCCGGAACCCCGCCTGGCGGAAGACCCGGCGTACGGCCCGGTCCCGCTCGGTCTGCGGGCGGTCCAGGGTGCCGAAGAAGACCACGGGCAGCAGTGCCCCCCGCAGCACACCGTCGTCGCCGAACCCCCCGCCGGCCCCGGGGAAGCCCCAGGCCACCTGGTCGGCGGGGAGGTGTTGCGTCGCTGTGGACGGCTCGACCAGGAGGTTGTTGAAGACGAGCACAGTGGCTGCGCCCACGCGGGGCCCCAGGAAGGCCGCGGCCTCCGGGAAGCTGTAGTGCTGCACGCTCAGCACGATCAGGTCGAAGTCGTGGTCCGGCTCCAGGGACTCCCGGTAGCGCACCGGCAGGCTCTCGGTGACCCGCCTGCCCCACGGCCGACGTCGGGCGTCGAGCAGGTCGATGTCGATCGTCTCCCCGTACTCCGCCGCCCGCCCCGGCCGGACGTAGAACTCGACGTGGTGCCCGGCCCGTTCCAGGGCCCACCCGTACATCGCGCCGACCACACCCCGGCCGAACATCAAGATCTTCACACCGCACCTCGTGACCTATAATCGGAGACGACCTCCACTTGGAAAATATGGAGACAGTCTCCACTTGTCAATGTGAGGGCCCCGTGACCGATGCCAGACCCCTGCGCGCCGACGCCCGCCGCAACCGCGACACCCTGATCGCCAAGGCCCGCGAGCTCTTCGCCGGCGGCTGCTTCGACCTGCGCTTCGACGACTTCGCCAAGCGGGCCGGCGTGGGCACCGGCACCCTCTACCGCCACTTCCCCACCCGGGAGGCCCTGGCCGAGGCCGTCTACCACGAAGAGATCACCGCGATGTGCGACCGCGCCCGGGAGTTGCGCACCACCCTCCCCGCCGACGAGGCGTTGGCGGCCTTCCTCCGCGACGTCGTCGACCACCTCCACTCCCACCAGGGCCTCGCCCGCACCCTCGCCACCCTCATGGCCACCCGCTCGGGCGCGCTGGCCGAAGGGGGTCGGGCCCTGCATGAGGTCGTCGCCGACCTCCTGGCCGACGCCAGGCCGGGAACCTTCCGCGACGACGTGGGTGCCGGCTCCGTCATGATGGCCCTCCAGGGCATCTGCGCCGCCTACGACCAACCGACCCACCGGAGCGACGCCGACGGGGTCATCACCCTCGTCCTCGCTGGGCTCCGCCGCCCGGCGCAGTAGCCACACCGCCGCCGCCGATCGGGGCCCGACCGCCCCTGCGCTCCACCGAACGGCCGCCCTCGATGCCCGGTAGGCTCGACGGGCCCCCCGATCCAGCGGAGCCCGTCTATGCTGTGGCGGGCCGTACGACGACAGGCCGGGTGTCCACACCGGACGGACGTGGCGTGTCCTGCGCACGCGGCCTCCCCGGTCGGGCCCGACCGGCCGGTCAACAGAGATCCGCACCCCTCGGTGCGGTGTGGGAGGCCAGCGACAGTGACCCTCAGCGTCGTCATCCCGTACTTCCGGCAGGCCCGAGCCCTCGACCTGAGCCTCGGCGCCCTCGCGGCCCAGGACCCGGACGCCGGCCGTTTCGAGGTCGTGATCGTCGACGACGACTCCCGGGACGAGGTCGAGTCCCTGGTCAAGACCTACCGTGACCGACTCGACCTGCGGCTCGTCCGCCTGCCGGTGAACCTGGGCCGGGCCGCCGCCCGCAACCGGGGGGTGGCCGAGGCCACCGGTGAGCGGATCGTCCTGCTCGACGCCGACTCCCTGGCCGACAGCGGACTGGTCGGGCGGCACGCCCGCTTCCACATCGACCATCCGGAGAAGGTCCTGCTGGGGGCCCGGATCGAGCACGACTGGCGGGCGGTGCACGACCCGACCCGCCCGCCGTCCCCGTCGGCCTACCACACCGACCTGCGCTACCGGTGGGGCCTGGACCCGGAGACCTTCTCCGACAGTCCGGCCCCCTGGATCTTCGGATACAGCCACCACATGTCAGTGCCGACGGCACAGATCCGGGCTCTCGGCGGATTCGACGAACGCTTCGTCAGGTGGGGGCACGAGGACGTCGAGTTCTCCTACCGGCTCTTCCTCGCGGCGGGTCGGCAGCCGGGCCACTTCCACTTCGACCCGCTCGCCCTCTGCCACCACGTCCCGCACTTCCGCAACGCCCTGAGCAACTGGGCGGAGGCCGACGGGATCCTCCCGTACATGATCGACAAGCACCGCACCCTGGAGGTGGAGCTGTACAAGGAGGGGCCCCTGGGCGTCAACGCGGCCCTCCCGACGTACCTGGAACGGCTCCGCGCCCTGCACGACCGGGACAGTCGGGCCGCCCTCGACGAGACCCTCGCCGCACTACCGCAACGCCAGGAGCCGGGGCGGCTGGGGATCGGCATCGGGCTGGCCGACCGGATGGGGTCGCACCCGGGCACGGAACTGCTCGACCACCGGCCACCCGCCGAGGCCCCACCCGGCCTGATCGGTCTGCGCCTGCCCTACCCCGGAGACCGCTTCGCCGACCTGCTCAACCTCGACGTGTGGCGGATCGCCTCACCCGAGCACCTGTCCAAGATGGTGATCGAGAGCCTCCGGGTGGCCCGGACCGTCTACCTCGGCGCGGCCAAGGGGCTGCCCACCGACCAACTCGGTCTGGTCGACTGCCCCGACCACCTCTGCGACATGTTGCGCGGACACACCGACAGCGAGGTGATCCACGACGGCGACCACGCCTGGGTGATCCGGATCAGACGCCGGTAGACCCGGCGACAGGGCGGTCACCTCCACGGCCGGGTCACCGCCCACGCCGGGGACGCGACGACCCGGCCGAGCCGAGGGATCGGTGCTCGCAGGGTGACTGTGGGCCGTCAGCGGATCAACACCCCGATCTCCGGAGAGCCCGGCACCCCGGAGCCACCGAGGTGACGGGCGGTCATGCCCGACTCGGCCGCCAACCCCTCCAGGCTCAGCGTCGCCCAGTCGTAGACGTCCTCGACCTCCCGGAGGGTCTCGCCCCCGGCCGACACCTTCCACGTGGTCCGCCACCGCATCAGCGTCGGCGTGACCACGTCCGCCGAGGTCCACCACTCGTAGGTCTGCGTACCGATGGTCTCCCTGAGCATCCGGATCGGCTCGATCCGCCGGGCGCGGTGCCCGCCCATCAACTCGACCACGACCGGAGCCCCCACCGGCAGGCGCGAGCGCAGCAGGTCCCAGAGCCGGGCCCGCTCGTCCTCGCCGAGGTGCCCGAGCACCCCGAAGACGACCACCGCGCTGATCCGGGCGGGAAGCCGCAACTGCGGGGCCGCCGCCGCCACCACGTCGACCCGCCGACGCAGGTCGACGTCTCCGAGGACCCGGCTGGTGAGGACCGCCCGCATCGGGGTGGACGGCTCCACCGCGACGATCCGGGCGGCGGGGAGCCGGTCGGCGATGACCCGGGTCAACCGGCCGGTCCCCGCTCCGATCTCGACCACCGGGCCGAGAGCCGGGTCCACCCCGCGCAGGGCGGTGGCCAACGGACCGGAACTGGTGCGGACGTGACGGTCGGCGACCATCTCGTAGAACTCGGCGGAGGTGCTGTAGAAGTCAGTGGCCATCGTCGTCTCCTGGTTGGTCACGGGGTGCTGGGCCACACGGCGGCGGCGGTGGGCAGGTCGAGCGCGGACATCAGGGCGGCGACCACCGGCCGCCGCTGCGGGACCAGGAAGAAGTGGTCGCCCCGGAACACCCTCACCTCGGTGGGACCGGTGGTGGTGGCGGCCCAGCCGGCGGCGTCGGCCTCGCCGCACTCGGGATCGGCGTCGGCGACGAAGACGGACACCGGACAGTCCAGTGGCGGGGCCGGCCGTGGCGAGTACGTCTCGGCGAGCCGATAGTCGTTGCGGACGACCTCCAGCACGGTGCGGCGCAGGTCCGGGTCGGCGAGGACCTCCGGGTGGGTGCCGCCGAGCCGGAGGAGTTCGGCGACGAGGGTGTCGTCGTCGCCCCGGTGGACCGTCCCGGGTCGCAGGTCGGTCGGGGCCTGCCGGGCGCAGGCCACCAACCGCATCGGGCCCGCCCGCCCCCGTCGCCGCAACTCCTGCGCCAGTTCGTACGCCACCGCCGCACCCATACTGTGGCCGAGCAGTACGTACGACCCGGTGAGGTCCAGCTCGTCGACGAACTCGTCGACCAGATCCGGCATCCGGTCGACAAGCGGCTCACCGAACCTGTTCTCCCGCCCCGGATACTGCACCGCGACGAGTTCAGCCTGCGGCGGCATCAGCGCGTACCAGGAACGGAAAGCGCTGGCACCACCCCCCGCATGCGGGAAACAGAAAATGCGTACGGTCACTTTTCTTTCCTCTTTTCGGGCAGCATGAGACACCCATTTCAGGGTGGATGGAAATTGTGCGTCGTTCGTTTTTCAGGTGTAGGTTGTTGCCCCCAGGAAGAAAAGGTGAGAAGCGACATGAACGAACTGCGGGCCTTTCCCGTACCCCGGTCCTGCCCTTTCTCGGCCCCCCGCGAATACGCGGCCGTCGGTGCCGAGCAGGTGCGGCTGCCCACCGGCCGACGGGCCTGGGTGGTGACCGGCTACGAGGCCGTCCGGGCGCTGCTGGCCGACCGGAGACTCAGCGCCGACGTCCGGCACACCAACTTCCCCGCCCTGGCCACCGGGGAACAGGAGGTCGGTGCCCGGACCCGCCCGTTCATCCGCATGGACCCGCCGGAACACACCTCCCACCGCCGGATGCTCCTGCCCGAGATGACCGTCCGGAAGGCCCGGGCGATGCGCCGGACCGTCCAGCGGGTCGTCGACGAACGGGTCGACGAACTGTTGCGGCACGGACCGCCGGTCGACCTGCTCACCCAGTTCGCCCACACCGTCTCCAGCACCGTGATGTGCGAGATGATCGGAGTTCGACGCAGCGACCCGTGGTTCCGGCGCATCACCGGCGCACTGGGCTCCCAGCAGATCGGTGGCGGCGGCAGCGACGCCCGGACCGCCACCGAGGGGCTCGACGCCCTGTTCGACGTCTTCGACGGTCTGGTCACCGAACGCGAGCGCGACCCCGGCGAGGACCTGCTGAGCCGGCTCATCGTCGAGCACCTGCACACCGGTGCCGTCCGACGCGACGACCTGCTCGCCACCGTGGCCATCACCGTCGTCGCGGGCCGGGAGACGACCACCAGCATGATCGGTCTCAGCGTGCTGGCCCTGCTCGACGACGACCGGCGGTTGTGGAAGCAACTCGACGCCGACCCGACCCTGCTCCCCGCCGCCGTCGAGGAGTTGCTGCGCGCCCTGTCGGTGGGCGACTCGATCGCCCTGCGGGTGGCGACCGAGGACATCCGGGTCGGTGACGTCGTGATCCCCGCCGGGGACGGGGTGATCCCGCTGCTGGCCGGGGCCAACCACGACCCGACGGTCTTCGCCGACCCCTCGGTCCTCGACTTCACCCGCGAACGGCGCAGCCACGTCGCCTTCGGCTACGGGGTGCACCAGTGCGTCGGCCAGAACCTGGCCCGGGTCGAGTTGCAGGTCGCACTCGGGACCCTCGTCGACCGCATCCCGACACTTCGACTGGACGCCGAGACGTCCGCCCTGTCCTTCAGGCACGACGCCATCGCGTACGGCCCCGACCGCGTGCCGGTCAGGTGGTGAGCGGAACACGGAGCACACCGGCGTGAGGCAGGCCCGGCAACGGTTCGTGTTCCAGGCCCGCCTCCGCCGCGACCTGCGCGACGGTCACCGTGAACCACAGGTACGAGTCGTGGACCTCGCGGACCGGTTCGTCGCCGCGTCGGACCCGCCACGTCGTGTCCAGACGCATCCGGTCGGGGCCGACGGGCTCACCCGACATCCACCACTCGTACCGGTGCTCACCGAGGCGACGGGTCACCAGTCGTACCGGTGGCATCGTCACCGGTTCCGACAGTCCCATCAGCTCCACCACCATCGGCCCGCCCGGCGGCAGGCGTCGACGAAGCTCCGCCAGGAGCCTGCGACGGGCCTCGGCGTCGAGGTGCCCGAGTACCCCGCACAGCACCACCGCCGACAGTCGGGGCGGCAACTCCAGGTCCTGGGCGGCCGCGGCCACCACCGACACCCGGTCCCGCAGCGCGGGCTGGGCGTCCACCCGGCTGGTCAGGATCGCCCGCATTGCCGCCTCCGGTTCGGCGGCGACCACCGCTGCCTGCGGGAACGCGCGGGCCACCGCCTCGGTGACCAGTCCGGTGCCCGCCCCGATCTCCAGGATCGGCCCGTCTGCCGGGTCGACCCCGGCCAGGGCCGCCACGACCGCCGGGCCGCTGCGCTCGACGTGGTCGCGGGCGGCCAGGTCGAAGAACTCCGCCGAGGAGCCGTACCCGGTCACCGCCGGGCCGACCCGCTCCGCCGGTAGCGGCACCGGGGTGGCCGGGCTGATCAGCTCGGGCGGGCCGAGCCGCTCCATCACCTCCCGCCACCACCCCGCCATGGCCAGATCCGGCTGTCCCCCGCGCAGCGGGTCACCGCCGGCCCGGACCGCCTCGACCAGCTCGGTCAGGGCGGACCCCACCGCCTGCGGCCACCACCCGTCGAACGCCTGGGCGTACGTCGGTTGCTGCGGGGCACCCAGCACGGAGGTGGTGGGCAGCGGCATCGACGGACCCGCACCCGTGCCCCCGGTCAGCAACCGGCCGTCGGTGTCGCGGGGTGCGTGCAGGCGCGGACTCCACAGCACCGGGCCGTGCGTGTCGGCCAGGGTCAGCACTCCCCCGTCGGTGCCCACCGCGATCCGGTGCCAGAACAGGGCGTGGTTGTCCCGGTCGGCCGGGTCGATCTGGTTCTGCACCCGCAGGGTCAACGGCACCCCGGCCAGCTCACCGTGGACCGTCCGCAGCGGCCCCGGCCCGTAGGGCTCCGACAGTGTCCGGGGGCGCACCCCACCCACCGCCCGGACCAGGATGTCCGCCAACGGTTGGAGGACGTGCACCGACGACGCCACGTCGACGAAGAGCAGGTTCCGCTGCGCACGCAGCCGGGCGGCGGCCCCCAGGAAGGTCCGCACCGGGTCCAGGTGCCGGTAGTGGGTGTTGACCCGGTACTGCACCCCGGCCGCCCGGGCGACGCGCAGACACCCGGCGATCTCGTCGGGGTGCACCGGATGTTCCTGCAGGACGTGGACGCCCCGCTCCAGCAGCGCCACCGCCAGGTCGGTGCCGGTGCCGCCGCTGACCGCCCCCGGCACCACCACACACGCCACGTCGACCTCAGCCGGCAGGTCGTCGACGGAGGTGAAGGCGGGCACCCCCGACGACCGGGCATGCTCGCGGGAGTACCGGCTGCCCGTCGACAGGATCCCGACCAGGGTCAGGTCGGGGTGGTCCCGGACGGCCCGCGTGTAGAAGCGGCCGAAGTTGGTGCCGCAGACGACGGTACGCAGCGGCCGGGTCACAGCGTCCCCTCCTCGTACGCCTCGTCGTCGTGGCCGGGCACCCGGATCTCGGCCGCCCCACCCCGGTTGATCTCGTCGACCACCCATCCCGGGTCGAGCACCTCCCCACCGAAGTGCAGACCCGGCGGAACGGCCCCGTCGAGGACGGCCCGGACGGCGAGCACCCCGGTGACAGCGGTCAGCCGGTAGCTCGACGGCGTGCTCACCACCGCCGTACGGGGACCCTCCGGCCCGTCCAGGGTGAACACCATGCGGTAGTAGGGCCGACGGCCCGCCAGGTCGACCTCCGCCGCCGTGATCAGCCGGGAGATCGCGGCGGCCCGCGCGCCCGGGTCGTCGAGACCGAGGGTCGGCAGCCGGGCGAACAGTGCCCGCACCCGGGGTCCCGGATGCACGTTGTAGTTGTCCAGCTCGGTCAGGTCCAGGGTGGCGGCGAGACGTTCGGCCTCGGCGGTCAGGATCGGTTGCAGGGTCGCCCGATCCGGGAAGTACGGCACCTCGGCGTCCTCGACGACGCGCAGTGCCCGGGGCACCCGGCGGCCGTGCCGCCACGCCGCCAACGGCACCCCGAACGGCTCCCCCTCCGCCCCGCCGACGGTCAGGGAGAGCATGAAGTCGGCGGCCACCGTCTCGGTGCACCGCTCCACCCCACCGGCGTGGCACACCAGCCGTCCCGCCCCGGGCCACCGTCCCGCCAGCCAGCGCGGCACCAGCGCCGACAACCCGGGCAGGGTCCCGGCGGACAGCACCACCCGCGCCCCGCCCCGGACGGCTTCGGCCGCCGTCAGCTTCTCGTGCACCGGGTCGTCGCCGCCGACGTCCACATAGTGCGCCCCGGCCGCGAGCGCGGCCGACGCCATCCGCTCCTGCAACGCGTACGTCGGTCCGGCGCAGTTGAGCACGACCCGCAGGCCGGTGCAGAACGCCGCCACCGACCGGGCGTCGGTCACGTCGACCGCCACCACCTCACCGTCGGCAGTCGACAGCCGTTCCGTGCGGCGGGCACCCAGGCGCAGCGGCCCGTACCCGGCCTCCCGTAGGGCCTGCACCGCGTGACGACCCACCGCGCCGGAGGCCCCGAGCACCCCGATCACGCCGGCTCCAACCCGTCCACCAGCTCCACCAGGTGCCCGAACACCGTCGGCACGTGGGTGGCGGTCATGCAGGTGAAGTGCTGCCCCGGGATGTCCCGGCTGGACAGGTCTCCCAGGCACAGCTTCGCCCAGTGCTCGGTGATCGTCTCGGCGCTGCCCGGGAAGGGGTACGTCCCGTTGTGCCGCAGGAAGGTGATGTCCCCGGCGTACGGCTCGGTCCGGTGCCGGCTCAACGCGAAGATGCTCTGCTGGTACGTCCGCAGGGTCCGCAGCATCCCCTCGGGTTCGTAGGAACCGGCCAGGTCCGGTGGCAGCGCCTCGCACATCCGGGCCACCCGACGCATCCGGGGTACGGCCTCCAGGGCGGCGAATGCCTCGGCGACGTCGGCGAACTCCCCGTCCAGGTCCGCCAACGACCCGTTCGCGATCGCCTCGGGTGAACGGGCGAGCACCGCCCCCGCCGCCGCGCCGACCCGGTCCTGGTCGGCGGGGAAACCGATCGCCTCCAGGTCCATCCCCATCATCAACGCGAACGAGTACTCCGAGAGCAGGTCGTCGTCGATGCGGAAGGTCGGGCTGTGGCTGGAGACGACGGTCAGGCTCCGTACGGTGGCACCCGACTCGGTCAGCACCCGGGCCACCTCGGTGGCGATGATCCCGCCGACGCAGTACCCGACCACGTCGTACTCCCGGGCGCCGGTGTCCAGCAACTCCGCCGCGTACTGTGCGGCCAGCCGGTCGACGAGGCCCTCCGGATCGGCGTTGAGGAAGTCGTCGAGCGCCGGGATCTCCAGACCCACCAGGCCGTTGCGGCCTCCGGCGCGTCGGATCTCGGTGATCAGCGGCCGGTACGGCAGGAGGGTTCCGGTGCCGGCGTGCACCAGCACCGTCACCGGACCGGACAGGTCGTCGACCAGTCGCACCACCGACGAGGCGGCGACCCCGGTCTGCGTGGTGTCGGAGGTGGCGTGTTCGCGCAGGTACGCGGCCAGTCCGGCGACGGTCGGCGTGCGCAGCAGGTGACGCAGGACGACCTCCCATTCCAGGTCCCACTCCCCCGGCAGCCCGTCGAGGCCGTCGCGCAGCCGCCCGACCAGCCGGGCCACCAGCAGCGAGTCCCCACCGAGGGCGAACAGGTCGTCGTGGCGACCCACCCGGTCGACACCGAGCAACTCCGCCCAGAGCCCGGCCAGGCGCTCCTCCAGGTCGTCGACCGGCTGCTCACCGGCCACGGCGAGGTCGGCGGGGGCCAGCCAGGACGACAGGGTGGCCCGGTCCACCTTCCCGTTCGGGGTACTCGGCAACGCGTCCACCACCTGCCACTGGGCGGGGACCATGTACTCGGGCAGCCGGTCGGCGGCGAACCGGACGAGGTCGGCGACCACCACCGGTTCCCGGTCGGCCTTGAACCGGACCAGGAACAGCGACTGTCCGCCCAGCCCCACCTCGGCGACCAGGTCACCCCCGGCCGTGCGCAGGGCGTCGCGCCACTGCGGTGGGCTCAGGAACGACTGTCCCGCCTCGGCCCGGACGTCGGTGAAGGGACCCGCGTGTTCGGCGAGGAACTCGGTGGAGATCCGGACCGAGGCCGCCCCGTCGTCGGTGTTCTCCGACAACAGCAGCCACCCCCCGGGGGCCACCAGTTCCCGGATCCGGCCCAGCGCCACGTCCACGTCGGTGCTGTTGTTCAGCACACCGGCGCAGACGACGACGTCGGCAGTGTTCGGGGTCAGGCCCTGGCCGCGCAGGTCCCGTTCCGGGTCGAGGAGGGCGAAGCGGGCCTGCTCCACCCGGTCCGCGGCGGCGGCCAGCCGCAGCGGGGAGGTGTCGGTGCACAGGTAGTCCACGTCGAACCCGGCCAACGCCGGCAGCAGCTCCACGGCCGCGCCGCCGTGCCGTACGCCGATCTCCACGACGCGCAGCGTCCCGGTGTGCGCCGTGGCGACGGCCCGGACCGCCTCGACGATCGCGGCGTGCAACCGTCGGCTGACGGCGTTGCCCCGGTAGGCCGTCTCCAGGGCCTGCGGGGACAGCAGACCGCCGACCTCGATCTCGCCGCGCAGCAGCGGCACCAGCTGGTCGGCGCAGGACCGGACGGCGTCGAACAGCTCCCGCCCCCACCCGCAGCCGTCCTGGAGGTCGGCCGCCCGGTTCCAGGCGGCGGTGACCTGTTCGGCCGAGGGCACCGGGACGGGCACGCCCGACCAGCGCCGCACCAGGCGGTGGTGCCGGTCGGCGACGCCGAGGTCCGCGCAGAACTGCTCGGCGCTGCGGCCGTCGAGCAGCAGTGCGGTGGTGAGCAGGGCCGCCGCGTCGAACGCGTCGAGGAACTCGGCCACCCGATGGTCCGTCGGAACCTCCAACGCGTCGACCAGCCCCGGGGGGACGGGCGCGGGTCCGGTCCGGCGGGCCGGTTCGACGAAGGCCGCCAGCCGCCGCGACGCCGTCCTCGCGGTCGCCCCCGACTCGCCCTCGACGACCACCGCGCTCGCCCCGACCCCGTCGGCGGCGTCCAGGACCGCCTGGATCTCGCCGAGTTCGATGCGGTAGCCACGGATCTTCACCTGGTGGTCCGCCCGGCCCAGGAACTCGATCACCCCGTCGGGGTGGTACCTGCCGAGGTCACCGGTGCGGTAGAGGCGGCGGCCGTCGACCGGGTGGGTGACGAACCGGGCCTCGGTCCGTTCCCGGTCGCCGAGGTAGCCCTCGGCCAACCCGACCCCACCGATGTACAGCTCGCCGACCACGTGGTCCGGGCACCGGCGCATCGCCGGGTCGAGGACGTCGAAGGTCTGGTTCCGCAGCGGGGTCCCGTACGGGATGCTCGACCACTGCGGGTCGACCTTCTCCACCGGGTGGTGGATCGACCAGATCGCGGCCTCGGTGGCCCCGCCGAGGGAGTGCAGCCGCACCTGCGGCAGCAGGCTGCGGACCTGCTCCGGCAGGGACAGCGGGATCCAGTCCCCCGACAGCATCGCCAGGCGTAGCGTCGGCAACGGTTCGCCGGTCGTGCCCAGGTAGTCGGTCACCATCTGCAGCTGCCCCGGCACCGAATTCCAGAGGGTCACCTGCTCGGCGGCGACAGTCTCCGCCCAGGCGGCCGGGTCACCCCGTCGGGCGGGGTCCGGGAACACCACAGTCGCGCCGGCACCGAGCAGCCCGAACACGTCCCACACCGACAGGTCGAAGCCGAGCTGCGCCAGGGCCAGACCCCGGTCACCGGGGCCGACGGAGAACCGGTCGTTGATGTCGGCGACGGTGTTGAGGGCGGCCCGGTGGCTGACCATCACCCCCTTCGGGTCCCCGGTGGAGCCGGAGGTGTAGATGACGTAGGCCAGTCCCGTCGGGTCGACACCGGGCACCGGCACCTCGGCACCCCGCGCCGGCAGGAGGTCGACCGCCACCGGGTCGACTCCCTCGGGGAGGTCCAGTTCGTCGGTCAGCCACGACTGGGTCAACACCCGACGCGCGTCGGCGTCCCGCAGGATCGCCCGTCGCCGCAGCGTGGGCTGGGTCAGGTCCAGCGGCAGGTACGCAGCACCCGCGAGCAGCGCCCCCACGACCCCGACGACCTGCTCCCACCCCTTGTCCATTGTCACCGCGACCAGTTCACCGGGGCGGACACCACAGTCGGTGAGCACCCGGGCCACGACCGCGGCCCGCTCCACCACCTCCCGGTAGGTGAGGGACCGCCCGCCGGCCCGCACGGCGACCGCCTCCGGGGTGCGCCCCGCCGCCGCCACCACGGCGTCGCAGAGCAGACCGGACGGCACCGCAGCCGCTGTGGCGTTGACCGCCTCGCGGACCTGCCGGGTCGACGCGGGCAGCTCCACCGTGGCCGGGTCGTCCCACCCGGTGGCCTCGGCCAGGTCACCGACCAGGGTGGTGAACGCCGCGAACATCTCCCCGGCCGTGTCGCCGGGCAGCACCCCGTCCCGGACGTCCCAGCTCAACGCCAGGGCACCGGAGCGTTCCATCACCTGACAGTCGATCCACACCTGAGGGGTCTGGCTCACCGCGTACCGCACCTCGGCCTGCGGTTGACGGACGGCGGCGGCCCCGAGGGTGCTGGTGAACACCACAGGCATCAGCACCGTGTCGGCCTCACTGCGTCGGGTCAGCTCGGCGAGGACCTCGCTGCCCCCGAAGAGCGGATGGGCGAGGTCCTCCAGCAGGGTGGCACTGATCTCCCGGACCCGTTCGGTGAAGGTCCGGGGGCTGCCGAGGTCGACCTCCAGCAGCTCCACGGCGGTGAAGTCACCCACCAGTCGACCGACGTCGGGGTGCAGCGGCAGCCGGTCGAAGACCGGCACGTTGAGCAGGAACCGGGGGGTGCGGCTCCACCTGCCGACCACCTCCGCGTACGCGGTCAGGATCGCCGAGGAGACGGCGACGCCCCGGTCGGCGGCCTGCCCCCGGACGGCGGCGAAGGTCTGCGGCGACAGGGTCACCGAGAGGTGCCGGAACCGGCAGGGGGCGTACGGGTCCCCGGCGACGGGCAGGTCCGGGGCGGACGGCAGGGAGTCCAACCGCTGGTGCCAGTACGCCCGGTCCCGGTCGTGGCCGAGGCCCTGCCGCTGACCCCGGCGGGCCAGCACGTAGTCGCGGAAGCCCACCGTCAGCTCCGGCAGGTCCCGGCCGTGGTAGAGGTCCTCCACCTCGGCCAGTACCAGTTGGAGGCTGGCGTAGTCGACCACCAGCAGGTCCACCGACAGGTGCAGCAGGAGTGCGGCGTCGGTGCGGGTGACCCGCACCTGGTGCAGGGGCCACCTGTCGGTGTCGGGCACCCGCTCGCCGAGTTCTGCGCGGATCCGGTCGACTGCGGTGTCGACGTCGTCGTCGGCGGCTCCCCGCAGGTCGGTCACCGGGATCTCGGGCGCCGGCGGGTCGGCGAGCACCTGCTGGTAGCCGTCCGGGTGCACCACCGCGCGCAGCATGTCGTGGCGGGCGACGACGGCGTGCCAGGCGGCGACCAACCGGTCCGGGTCGGTGTCGGCGGGGAAGGCCAGCTCCACGTAGGTGTGGCAGGCCACCCCGCCGTACGGGAAGGCGGTGCCCCGCCCCACCAGGTAGGCGGCCTGGATGTCGGTCAGCGGGAACGGTTCGTGCCGGGCCGCCGGGTCCGGGGTCAGGGTCTCCCGGTCCCGCTGGTCCCGCAGCGCGGCGAGGACGTCCTCGCGGTGGGCGCGCAGCAGCGAACGGCGTTCCTCGGTCAGGGCGCCCTGGGCGGCGCGGAACCGGAGCTGCCCGTCCTCCTCCCAGAGCCGGATGCCGTTGTTCTCCAGGTCGGCGATGAGGGTCTTGGCGTTCATATGGTTCCGGTCTCCACGGCGTTGTCGGTGCGGGTGGTCTCGATGTGGGTGGCCAGGTCCGCGACGGTCGGGGCGGCCAGGAAGGTACGGACGGAGATGTCGACGTCGAAGGTCCTGTTCACGGCGGCGACCAGGCGCAGGGCGAGCAGACTGTCCCCGCCGGAGGTGAAGAAGTCGGCTCTCCGGTCGGCCACCGGGTCGCCGAGCTGCTCGGCCCAGAGCCGGGCGAGGAGGGTCTCCACCGGGCCGGTGGGGGGACGTGTCGTGTCCGGTTCCCGGGGCACCCGGGCGGCGAGCCCCGCCCGGTCGACCTTGCCGTTGGCGGTCAGCGGCAGGGCGTCCAACGACACGACGCGGTGCGGCACCGCGTACGCGGGAAGCCGGTCACCCAGGTGGGCGGGCAGGTCCCCGAGGTGCCCCCGGGGCACCACGAAGGCCCACAGTCGGCGGGTGCCGCGCCCGCCGGTGGCCAGCACCACCGCCTCGGCGATCCCGTGGTGGGCGCGCAGGGCGGCCTCGACCTCACCGGGTTCGATCCGGTGTCCACCGACCTTGACCTGGTCGTCGGCTCGGCCGAGGAACTCCAGGGTGCCGTCGTCCCAGTACCGTCCCCGGTCACCCGTGCGGTACCAGCGGACCCCTGCGACCTCGACGAACCGTTCGGCGGTACGTGCCGGGTCTCCGTGGTAGCCGGCGGCGACACCGGCACCACCGATCCACAGCTCACCGGGGACCAGGTCGGGACAGTCGAGCCCCACCGGGTCGACGACCCGGAACTGCTGGTTGGCCAGCGGGAACCCGTACGGTATCGAGGTCCACCGGGGTGGCACCTCCCGCACGTCGCAGGCGTTGGACCAGATGGACGCCTCGGTGGCGCCGCCCAGTGCGGTGAACCGGCAGTCCGGTGCCAGCGCGTGGACCCGGCGGGGCAGGTCGAGGCCGACCCAGTCACCGGAGACCAGGACCGCCCGCAGCCCGGCCAGGCCGGGTGCCTGCGTCGGTGCCGCCTCGGCGGCGGTGAGCAGCATGTCCAGCAGGACCGGGGCGGAGTTCCAGACGGTGACCGGGTGCCGGGCGATCGACGCCAGCCAGGCCTGCGGGTCACGGCGGTCGTCCTCGGCGGGCAGCACCACCGCGCCCCCGGCCCCGAGCAGACCGAAGACGTCGTAGACGGAGAGGTCGAAGTCGAGGGCGGAGACGGCGAGGACCCGATCCGCCGGTCCCACCGCCCACCGCTCGTTGACGTGGGCCACGGTGTTGAGAGCCGCCCGGTGGGTGACCGCCACCGCCTTGGGCTCGCCGGTCGACCCCGACGTGAAGATCAGGTACGCGAGGTCGGTGGGGGCCCGGTCGACCGGACGGGGCAGGGGGGCGTGCCGCTGGGCGGCCCGCACGTCGACGTCCACCCCGACGACCGCCCGCAGGTCGGCGATCCGGTGCATCCGCTCACGGCGTACCGCCGGTTGGTCCACCCCGATCGGGACGTAGACGCCCCCCGCCGTCAGGACCCCCAGGATCGCGACGATCTGGTCGGGTCCCTTCGGGAGGCTGACCCCGACGGTGTCGCCGGGGCGGATCCCGTACGCCACCAGGGCCCCGGCGACGCGCAGCGCCCGGTCGGCCAGCTCCCCCCGGGTCATGGTGCCGTCGTGCCACAGCAGCGCCTCGGCGTCGGGACGGGTGTGGGCGAGCTGGAGGAACCGGTCGTGCAGCAGCCCACCGGGGAGCGGGGCGGCGGTGTCGTTCACCGCCCGACGGACGGCCGCCTGTCGCATCGGCAGGACCGACGGCGGCGGACGGTTCCAGTCCGCCTCGGTGAGGTGCTCCACCATCAAGGTGTACGCGGCGAACATGTCGTCGAGGACGTCCGGTGCGAACAGTTCCTCCACCGCGTCCCAGGTGATCCGCAGCCGTCCCTGCGCCTCGGTGACCTGGTTGTCGAGGAGGACCTGAGGGGACTGGGACACTCCCCAGACCTGCTCGCCGAAGGCCGTCGCCGGTGTCGTCCCGCCGACGCCGACGGCGCTGGTGAACACGACCGGGACGGGGCCTCCGGTGCGCCGGGCCAGCTCCCGCAGCAGCCAACCGGCGGGGACCGCACGGTGGTCGAGGTCCTCTCCCAGCCTCTGCTGCACCCCGGTGACCAGGTCCAGGAAGGAGTCCCTGCGGTCACGGCGGTACCCGATCAGGGACAGGGTGGTGAAGTCCCCGAGGACCCTGTCGACGTGCGGATGCAGTGGCAGACGGTTGAACAGGGTGAGGGTGACAGCGACGCCGGACTGCCCGCTCCACGCCCGCAACACCTCTGCGTAGCAGGTGAGCAGCACTGTGGAGGGGGTCAGACCGTACCCCCGGGCGACGGCCCGGAGCCGGTCCCACCGGCGCGGGTCGAGCAGGTGTTCGCGGCGGGTGAACCGGTGACCGGCCAGCGCCGCCGGGTCTCCGACGGTCGGCAGGGCCGGTGCCGGCGGCAGCTCGTCGAGGCGGCGGGACCAGTGTTCCCGGGCCCGGTCGACGGCCTCCTGCGACGGGGTGGCCGCCGGCAGGTAGTCGCGGAAGGAGACCCCCACCTCGGGAAGCTCGGCAGCGGGATCGGCGTAGAGGAGGTCCAGTTCCCGGTAGAGCAGCATGATCGACAGGGCGTCGAAGATGAGGTAGTCCAGGCCGATCCCGATCCGGGTACGCGGTGTGTGGCCGTCCCGGTACCGGACGGCCCGTACCTCGAACAGGGGCCAGCGGTCCACCGGGAGTCGACGGTGGGACAGTTCCTCCCGCATCCGGTCGACCTGCGCCGCCCCCTCGGTGACCGCGACGGTGAAGGGCGGCACCGAGGGCAGGACCCGCTGGTGGCCGTCGTCGTCGAAGACCGCCCGGAGCATGTCGTGGCGGTCCACCAGGATCCGCCACGCCTGTTCCAGCCGGTCCAGGTCGACGTCGGTGCCGTCGAACTCGCTGTAGTGCCAGGTCCCGACGCCGCCCAGGGGCAGCCGGTCGTCGCGCCCGATCAGGTAGGCGGCCTGGACGTCGGTCACCGGGAAGGGGTCGTACCGGTGGGCGGGGTCGGCGGTGAGGGCGGCCGGACCGGCGGCC